>JAYVWH010000888.1:0-5320 GCA_043786265.1 Kofleriaceae bacterium
AACTTGAATGCGATCGCGGCGCGCGGCCGATTGCCGAGCTCGCCGAGCATGTGCTGCACGTGCGAGTCGTTCGCGCGCACGACGAGGCCGTCGATCTCGTAGTCGAGCTTGGCGCGCTTGGTCTTGGCGTACTCCTTGTGCAACGCGAACGCACCATCGAGGTCGCACGCCTTGCTGTTCGGAACGATCAGGCCGAGCTCCTCGAGGATCTCGAACTTCGCGACCTCGTTCTTCCAGTCGATGCCGTCGAGGTCGTAGAACAGGACGGTCAGGTGCTCGCAACCGGCACCGTCGAGGCGCTTGCTCGTTCCCGATGCTTGATTGCGCGGATTGGCGGCGCCCGGGAACGCCTTCTTCATGTCCGAGAGTTTGAGGATGATCTCGCCGCGGACCGTGAACGACTGCTTGGTCTTGAGAACGTGCGGTACCCCCTTCATGCGGCGCGCATTCTGGGTGATGTCCTCGCCCATCTGACCATCGCCGCGCGTGATCGCGGAGGCGAGCTTCCCTTTGTCGTAACTGACGGCGAGCGAGAGCCCGTCGAGCTTCTCGGTGACGAACAGATCGCCGGTGATGCCCTTGAGCTTGTCCTTCTTGCCGAGGTCGTCGCAGCGGGCGGCCCAGGCGCGGAACTCCTCCTCGCTGACCGCTTTGTTCAGCGAGCCCATCGGGATTGCGTGGCGCGCTTTTTTCCACGCGCTGACGGCCGCGGCCGCGGTGCCGACGCTTGCGAGTAGCTCGTGTGCGGGTTCGAGCTCTCGGAGCTCGTCCTCGAGCGCGTCGTACGCGGCATCGGTGACCAGGGGCGTTCCGTTGTAGTACGCGTCCTTGTACTTCCGGAGTAGTTTCGCGAGCTCGGTGATTCGTGCAGCAGGCTTCTTCAAGGCACCCTCTATCCTTGCTTGTGCCGCGACGGCCGCGGCAGAATCGTATCGACGATCTCTCGGGGGGAAACGATGAGTCAAGACGAGCTGTACGCAGTTACGGCGCGCGTGGTCGATGAGTTCACGAGCGCAGCGATGGTGTTCACCGCGCTCGATATCTCCAATTCGGTCAAGCAGACGCTTCCTGATGCCAGGCATCGCGAAATCTCGCCGATCGTCCGCGACCTGTACGAGCGCCGCGGGATGGGCGCCTACACGCAGACGCTGATCGACGTCGTCGCCGGCGCCAAGCCGGTCAAGGCGTACCTCTATCATCTGCCCGAGCAGTCGCCGGCCATGTACGACGACAACATGCGCAACCAGCTGGCGAAGCCGCCGCAGCGCCAGCAGCGTCAGGCCGAGGACAATGCGGTGAGCTCCTCCTCGACGGAGGCGGGCGTGCGCATTGGCAAAGACGGCCGCGGTCGCGTGCCGCGCACGTTGGTGCAGAATGCCGGAATTCACGGCGACCGCGTGCTCGTGCGCAAGGACGCGATCACGCCCAAGCTCACGATCGTCGCTGCGGGTTCCGCAGCCGCAGCGCCGGCACCGGTCGATCCACTGTATGCGCTGCCCGATCTGTTCTTTGCCGCCACCGACAACGGGCAGCCGCTGAACTACGAACACCCGTCGCTGCTGCACGTGCCGCGCTCGATGCTCGATATCTTCGGCCAGGACCCGAATCTGGTCGCGAAGATCGACGGTTCGACCGTCGTGATCACGAAGCGCTGATTACCAGCCGTTGTCACGCAGCCACGCCTCGAAGCGCGCTGCGAACACGAGATCGACGACGGTCATCGCCTTGGGGATCGTGACGCGCAGGTGACGCAACGCCACGCTGATTGTCGGCGGAAGCCTCGATGAGCCTCGCGAGCGCGGACATCGGTACGCGTGTTCCGTTCGACCTTGTCGTTGATGATCCGGTCGAGCAACGCGTGGGCTTCCTCGATACTCGGAAACTCGGCGCGCCGCGCAAGCTGGAACGTCACGACGCCAGTCAGCATCTCGTACAACACGCAGTCCAGCGCGTAGATATCGATGCGCTGATCGATCGCATCGGGCGTGAGTACCTGCTCGGGCGCCATGAACTCGGGCGTGCCGAGCAAGTGGCCGGCATCTCGCGCACGCGCAGGATCTCGTCGGCGAGCACCGTGCCTTCGAGGTACTCGAACACGATGTATGGGATGTCCCCCTTCGTGACTGTACCGCGATCAGGCGTCGATCTCGACGTCGCGGACCGGCCGCGCCTGACAGGCGAGGATCAAGCCCTTCGCGCGATCGGCGTTGGTGAGCGCGTCCTGCGTTTCCATCACGACCTTGCCGGTGACCAGCCGGCACTTGCACTGACCGCAGATACCGGACCGGCACTCGTTCGGGATCTCGATGCCCACGTCCTCCGCACACTCGAGCACGGTGAGCCCGTTGGTGACGGCGATGCGCTTGTTCGCCTGCCTGAACGTGACGGTGCGTTCGACGCTTTCGTCGCTGATTTCCGTGTCTGCCTCGACCGCTGCTTCGACGGCCGGCGGCGAGATGAACGCTTCTTGGTGAACTTGCGCGTCGGGGATGCCCAAGCTGACGAGCACCTCGCGCATCGCGGTCATCATGCGATCGGGGCCGCACAGCATCACCGGGCCCGTCGTTAGCCCGGGCACGAATGCGGTGACGAGCTCGCGGGTGATGTTGCCGCGCGCGCCGTCCCAGGCTGTGTCTGGGTCGCCCGACACCGTGATCTTCACGTGCAGGTTGGAATGCGCTGCCTCCAGTTTCGCGATCTCGTCCGCGAACACGATGTCCTTGACGAGGCGCACGGAGAACAGCAGGTACATCTCGCCCTTCCACGCGCCGTCGGTCATCGCGCGGATGACGCTCATCATCGGCGTGATGCCGATGCCACCGGCGATCAGCACGATCCGCTCGGACTCGTGACCTGCGAAGTGAAACTTGCCGGCAGGCGCGGAGACCTTGATGCGCTGGCCTTCCTGCCACGTCTCGTGGAGGTGCTTGCTTCCGTAGCCATCGGGCGCCTTCTTGACCGAAATCTCGCAGTAGTCGCGGCGCGTCGGAGGCGACGCGATCGTGTAGGAGCGGTTCACCCGCTTGCCGTCGATCGTGAGCGCGAGGTTCAGGTACTGACCGGGGATGTGCTTGAACGGCAGCTCCCCGCCGGCGGGGTTCGTGAACCGGAACGTCTTCACGTCGTGCGTCTCCGGCGTGATCTTCGACAGCAGTAGCTCGCCCGCCCAGAAGTTGCGTGCCTTGCGAACTGGCTTCTTCTTCGGAATGAATCGCGCAGCGAGCAGCACGCCGAGCGCAATTGCGAATGCATACGGGCGCGTCTTGTCGGACTTCACGAGCAGATAGAAGTGCACGGCGCCGGCGACCGCGGCGGGGTAGGCGAGCCGGTGCAGCATCTTCCAGCGCTTCGCGCCGAGCCGCGACACCATCGTATCCGTCGAGGTGAGCGCGAGCGGCGCCATCAGCAGCAGCGAACCGAACCCGAACCACAGATATACCCGCGAGATGATCTCGTTGAGCGTGCTGCCGATGCTGAGGTCGCGATCCCACACGAAGAAGATCAGGAAGTGGGCAAAGATGTACGCGAACGCGAACACGCCGAGGTTGCGGCGCATCGCGATGGAAACGGTCCAGCCCGTCAGCCGGCGCAGCGGGGTGACCGCGAGCGAGCTGACGAGGAATACGAGCCCGACCATGCCGGTAGACCGGATCGCATAGTTGACCTCGTTGACGCCGAGGTGGTGGTGGTACGCGTCCCACAAGAGCAGCAGAGCAGGTACGAGCCCGCACGCGATCACAAATCGCTTGAGGAACGCACCGTCGACGAGCTTAGTAGTCGACATGGAGGTCCTGTCCCGCATAGAGGCTGGCGACCTGGTCGGCGTACCCGTTGAACATGAGCGTCTTGCGACGTCCGGTCTCGCCGATCCGCTGCTCGGTCGCCTGGCTCCAGCGCGGATGGTCGTGGGTCGGATTGACGTTGGCGAAGAAGCCGTACTCCCGTGACGAGTAGCGGTTCCAACTCGTCGTCGGTTGCTTGTCGACGAGCGTGATCTTCACGATCGACTTGATGCCCTTGAAGCCGTACTTCCACGGAATGATCATGCGCACCGGCGCACCATCCTGCGGAGGCAGCTCTCGGCCGTAGAGCCCGGTGGTCAGCAACGCGAGCGGATTCATCGCTTCGTCGATGCGCAGCCCCTCGATGTAGGGCCACTGCAGAGCCGCGGTCTTCTGTCCCGGCATCCGCTCGGGATCGAGCAGGGTCTGAAACGCGACGTACTTTGCATCGGCCATCGGCTCGACGCGCGCGAGCAACTTGCTCAGCGAGAATCCGGCCCATGGCACCACCATCGACCAGGCCTCGACGCATCGCATGCGATAGGTGCGCTCCTCGGGCGGGCTGATCTTGCGCAGGTCGTCGAGCCCGAACGTCGTCGGTTTATGGACGAGCCCGCCGACCTCGATGGTCCAGCCCGTCGTCTTGAAGTCAGCGCTCGCCTTTGCGACGCCGTCCTTGTTAGTCGTGAACTCGTAGAAGTTGTTGTAGTTCGTGATCGACGTGAGCGGGGTGCGCACGTCTTCGGCGATGAACCCGGGGGCGGTCGGCCGAGTCAGTCCGGGGAGCTCGGCCGTCTTCGTATCGACGAGATCGACACCGTTGAGCCGACGGTAGAGCCAACCTGTTGCGACCACGCCCGCTGCGATCATGCCGCCGCGCATGATCTCCCGCCGGTTGAAGTACACGTGGGGCGGTGTGATTTCGGAGGCCGGAATTCGAGGCATCGGGCAGCTCCCCGGGCTGCCTACGCATCATCGCATGCCCGGTTACAGGTTAAAGCGCTTCGACGGTCGGGCGCGACAGCCCGCTCGTGCCGTCGAGCACCACGATATGAAATCCACCGCGCTGCAAAGCCGCGACTACCTTCGCCGTGCTTGCCGCGCTCGCCGCGGCAGGCGTGCTGCTCGAGCGTCGCGTTAGAGGATGATCGCGCCGGCGCTGAGCCGGAAGATCAAGAACGCCTTGAAGCGGTTCGACCCCGTCGAGTGGAACGCGTCGCCACTGCCGCCGTCCATCGGGTCGTACCACATCCAGTGCGCACCCGAGTCGATGCCCGGGTTGGCTGTCTGGCCAAGCTGACACACGATCGGGAACGTACCGGCCTGGTCGTCGTTCGGTTCGCCGACCGCGAGGCGGCCGAGCGCACCAGTCGTTGTCGCGCCCGCAGTGTTGACCCAGCCGTGGCTCGTCGACGAAACGTCACCCATCGCATCGTTGCACCGCGTGATCTCCGTGTTGATCACGCTCTGCGACGGACCGGTCTGCGCGTTCGCTCCGCCCGAGTAGTCGACACCCGTCGCGCACACCTCGAACCGCG
>JAYVWH010000889.1:0-3868 GCA_043786265.1 Kofleriaceae bacterium
CCTTTGCGCGCGCCTGCACGTCCGTCTCGTCAGCATGAGTCGGAACGCAACCCCACCCGACAGGGCGCTTCCTTTGTGAGACCAGCTTGATGACGAATCGCTAACCGACCAGAGCTTCATGTGGTTTACCGAGGTGCCGCGCTGCTGAATCCAGGTGGCGAACCGAACCACCGCGGATATTACGGATGGCCACCGGGCGTCTGCGTGGGCCGGAAGAAGAAGTGACTTTGACTTCGCCGACTACGGCTCAGAAGCCGAACGTGTATGCCACACCAGCGCCGTGCGAATCGACGTGGAGCGCCACGCGTGCCGATTCTTCCGGGGCCGTCGCGAACAGGTACGCACCCGCCGCAATGAGCACCACACCGCCGATTCCCGCACCGATTCCGATGCCGCGGTACAAGCGACCGTCGTTGCGAGCCGAGTTGGCTCTGTCCAGATCGACGTCGCTCGCGCAGAGGTGACCCGGCCGACCGGGACAAATCCCGTCCTCGTCGTTCAAACGATCCGTGCCGATGCCAAAGAAGACGACTGCGCCGACGAGCGCGCCAACGCCGACGCCCATGAGGACGCCTCCGTTGCGCCGCTGATTCGAGTGGGGCGCTTCGGCCTCCATCGGCTTTGGTTCTGACGCGGGCTCCACAACCGCAGGCGCGGGCGCGGGCGCTGACTCGGCGACCGGCGCGGGCGCGGGCGCGGGCGCGGGCTTCGCGGGCTCCGTCGACTCCATGCGGAGGACCACGTCGAGGATCTGTCCCTCACGATCGACAGCCGCATTGGCGTGGCCGGCGAAACCCGGCGCGGTCGCGGTGACGGTGTGCGGACCGATGTCCACCAGTACGTCGCCGGTCGCCACGACGTCGATGCCGTCGACCTGGATCACGATGCCATCCGGTTTGGGATTGATCGCGAAGCGAAGCTTGGGTGCCCGCGCTTCGAGCTTGGCTGCCTTGTCCGCCGATGTCTTCACGCGCTTGGCGTCGGTGTCCTTTTCCGTTGCGGTACGGTAGACCTTCGCTGCCGCGACGAGCTTGCCGTCCTTTTCGAGGCAACTCGCGAGTGCGAGCTCGGTCTCGACGGCCGCTTTGAGCTTCTCGCTCTCCGCGAACGCGTCGCACGCCTCGTGCACCTTGTTGGCCTTGATGGCGGCCTTGCCGCGTGCGTATGCGGCGGATGCGTCGTCGGCGCGAGCGATGCCGTGACCGCCGAGGACACTGGTGAGAATGATGAGCTGTCCGATCCGAGTCATGTTCGATCCTTACTGTTTTGCAACCGCGCGGCTGTTACCGAACTTATCCGAGCCCGGACCGGTCTCGCCGTCACCCTTGACGTCGAAGGAGATCTCGTTCACGCCGTCGTGAATCGTGATCTCCTGTTCCTTGGGCTCCTTGCTGTGCTCGCTCCACACGCGCACCTTGTACTTGCCCGGTGCGAGCACGCGGAAGTTGAACTCCGTGTCGCCTTCCACGGGCACGTAAGCCGGTGCATCGACCACGAAGATGAACGCCCCCATCTTCGCGTGGACGTTGCAGCCGAGCCGCACCATGCCCGGCTTGTCGAACTTCATGTCGCGCGACTGGCCGTCCTTGTAGAGGCCGATGTCGAACGGCTGCGTCGTCGAGAGCGAGAACACGTTGTGATAGAAGGGATCGAAGTTCGGGAATGCGACCGTCGAGCCAGGCGGGACCGCGAGGAGATGCGGCCAGAACGTCTTCTGGCGCTGCTCCATGATCCGCTGCTTCGCGCTTCGCTTCGGGAACTTGCCGTTCTTCGGATACAGCATCACGAGACCGACGCCGTCGAGCGGCTTGCCCGCGACGGTAATGCGACCCTTCAGGGATGCGGGTCCGGTCTTCCCCGCATCGTCCTCCTCGGAGCTGCCGACGATATTCGGTTGCTGCGGCGTGCTCTTGTCCATCTGCGTGATCTTCGAATCGATCCGCTTGGGAGCGCCCTGACGAAACGTCGGCGCCGCGGCCGCAACGAGCGTCGCGCCGACGGTGATCTCGACGCGGCCGAACAGCTGGTCGGCATAGTTTCGCTGTCCACGCGCGGCGGCGGCGATCGCCCCCTGCAGGAGCAGCTTCGCGTTGGCGTCCGTCACCTTCGGGAGCAGAGCCTTGGCCTTCGCGAGCAACGCCTCGGAGACCGGTTTCAGTCGCTCCTTCGGCGTCACGATCCGCGGCTTGAGCGGGCCGAGGGCTCCGAGGAGCTCTCCCTTCTCCTTTGCGGGAACCTTGAACTTGTCGAGGGCGCCACTGAGAGCCTCGACGAGCGCATCGAACTCCTCGTCGGCGACTTCCATGCCTGCGTGGGTCGTCTCCATGTCCTGCCCCGAGTACTTGCAGGGACCGCCGGTCGCCATGCACACGAACTCGACCAGCAGGCTCTTCAGCCGCGGAATATCCGTGTTGAGGAAGCGCAGCTTGATCCGATCGTCCGCGGCGACGCGGGCGATGAACTCGTCCACGACGGCGATGATCGCGACTTGCCCGCCGAGACGGTCGTACAGCTCGGCCTTCCCCCCGGGTGCAGGCTTCCCTGCCGGATCCGTGTTCCCGGCAGGATCCGCCTTGGCACCTTCGCCATCAGCCGCCCCCGCCGTCGTAGTGGTTTTCGCTGCAGGCTTGCCGCCGCAGCCGATCGCAAAACAAGCAATCGCCAGAAACGCTTTCACGATGCCTCCTGTGCCCGACAGTACGACACAGAGACGCCAACGGTTCGGTCTGGACTGCAAATAACGGATTCCCGAGGCTTCGTGAATCCGCGCAATCGCCTTGCGCGCCGGTGGGTTGGTGCGCATGGATGACACATGGTTGGAACGATCGTGATCGGTCTCGTCGTCCGAGCACTCGCGCGCTGGATCAAGCCGGGTGATCAAGCGTTCGGTTGGATCGCGAACCGATTGCTGCGATCGTCGGGACTGGTTTTTCCGACGGCCTCGGCAATGTTCAGGGGAACCGAAGTCGCGGCTCGTCGCCACTGATCGGCGAGTGCAGCAGAGACGCACGCCTACGCTTACGCCTACGCAGGATCAACACAGCCGAACTCTGGGGTTAGACAGCACTCACAGCAGATCGAAGGAGCGACCGGCGGAGGGCCTGCGCCTCATCGGGCGAGGGCGGTAATGCATCGATGGCAGCGCGGATTCGGTCTCGGTCGATGACCTCACCGATCGCGGCGCAGTGATCGAGGAGGCGAATGCAATCATCGCCATCGGTCTCGCTCATCCGCGAGAGCTTGAGAAGAACGAACAACGTCGCCGTCGGCCGGTACACTACGGCCCTTGGACCGCGATGGAGCTCTACAAGATGATCGCGCCAATCTGGAATTTTGCGGACGAAGTAGTCCGCGGCCGAGTTGACCGCCTCGATCGGGACGTTGCTGTCGGATGCCAGCTGCATGAGCGCGAGGCGTTCGGCTTGCGTTCCAGCGAGACCGATGAGATCGATGTCCTCGGTCGTACGCCCCGGCGCGAACCAACTCGCGGCAGCTGCGCCACCGACCAGCAGCCATTCGCCGGTCAGCTCGCGGCCGGCACGCTCGAGAAAGTCCCACACTCGGGATCGATCGAAGCGCACATCGGCCACATGCTAACGTTAGGCAGGATGACGGCCCCATGGCAACTGCTTCGCGATGGTGGCGTGCCGCTCGCGATTGGAGGGACCGGCGCCAGGCCTGAGGCCTCGGTTCTCGCGCAGAGTGCACGAGCGGCGATCGCTCTTGCTCCGCAAGGACGTGATGCAGAGAGTCTGGGCGCGTGGATCGTAGCCTGGCGCGACCATTGGCCGACCTCGTTCAAGGCGTGCTTCGCACACGACACGGACGCGGTCAGCGAATGGGCCGAGCGCAATACACCCGACGCCGG
>JAYVWH010000890.1:0-3206 GCA_043786265.1 Kofleriaceae bacterium
AAGCTCCGCTTGTTCATGGTCGCCGACGGGATGGGCGGCCACGCGGCCGGCGAGGTCGCATCGTCGATCGCAGTCCACGAGGTCCGCGACGCCCTGAACCAGAACCGCGACGTCATCGACCGGTACCGCGTCGACCATCCCGCCGTCCAGCCGTACGAGATCCTGCAGGTCCTCGAGAGCGCCGTGCAAGCGGCGTGCGGCGCCGTCCACCAGCGAGCCCAGGCCGAGCCCGACAAACGCGGGATGGGCACCACGACAACGGTCCTGCTGATCGCCGGCGGCCCCGATCACCTGCGCGGCTTCATCGCCCACGTCGGCGACAGCCGCGTCTATCTGGCTCGCCAGAACCAGTGCCACGTCCTGACCGAGGACCACTCGCTGATGAACGAGCTGGTCCGGCGCGGCAAGCTCAACCGCGAACAGATCGATAGCTCGCCGTACAAGCAATACAAGAACGCGGTTACCCGCGCGGTCGGCGTCTACGCGTCCGTCGAGGTCGACACGTTCGACTTCGACATCCTGCCCGGTGATCGGTTCTTGATCTGCTCCGACGGCATGTACGCCTACGTCGACGAGGCGGAGCTTCCCAAGCAGCTCGCTGACGGCGAAGTTAAAGATGTGCCGAAGCTGCTCGTCGAGCGAGCGAACAAGGGTGGCGGTCACGACAACATCACCGCCGTCGTGATCCGGGTGGGCGAGACCACCGCCGAGACGCCGCGCACCAACGACATCACGCAGAAGCTCGAGGTGCTCAAGGGGATGCAGATGTTCCGCTACCTCTCGTTCAAGGAGCTCGTCCAGATCTCCGCGATCGCAGAGGTGGTCGAGCTCAAGAACGACGACAACATCTTCCAGGCTGGGCAGCCCGGCGATGCAATGTATATCGTCACGCAGGGCAGCGTCCGGCTCGTCCAGGGCGACAAGATCGTCGCCGAGCTCGGGCGCGGTCAGCACTTCGGCGAGATGGCGCTCGTCGATCGCTCGACGCGGTCACTGACGGCGATCGCAAACGACGGCACGCGCCTGATCGTTATCCGCCGCAAAGACTTCTACGAGATGATCAAGCGCGCGCCAGCGAGCGCGGTGAAGATGCTGTGGTCGTTCGTGCAGGTGCTCGGCCAGCGCCTGCGCAAGACGAACGCGGACCTCACCGACGCGCTCCACGGCGACAAGCGCGGCGAAGCGACGGAAAAAGAGAACCACTCGCAGGACTAGTTAGCGGTGCGCGCCTGCGGCGCGTCACGGTTCCCTTCCCCTACCTCCAACCCGTAGAGCCGGGATCAATTGGGGAACGGCTCTAGCGGAGCTCGGGCGGCGCCTGCACGAGCTCGATCAGCACGCCCTCGGCAGACTTGGGGTGGATGAAGCAGACGTCATGCCCGGCGGCGCCCTTGCGAATCCCCCCTGGCGTGAACGTCAGGCCCTTGGCTTCGAGCCACGCGACCGCAGCGGGCAGATCGTCAACCCACAGGCCGAGGTGGTTGAGCCGCGGTTCGTGAACCTTGGGTTTCTTCTCGGGATCGATCGGCTGCATCAAATCGATCTCGATCCCACCGATCGTCAGGATGTCTTCGTCGACGTTTTCGCGCTCGCTGCGAAACGTCCCGGTCTGCGGCACGCCGAGCAGGTCGATCCAGAGGTGCCGCAGGGCGTCCTTGCTCGGGCCGCCGATCGCGACCTGCTGCAGGCCAAGGATACGAAACGGACGGTCGCTCATCACTTTGCCGCGCGGACTTCGTCGAGTGTGCGCAGGCCGGGCCGCGGTGCGTTGACGAGGATCGCCATGTTGCCCGACGGATGCTTGTTCTCGCGCATCAACTGGTGACACGCCGCGGTCTCGTCGAACGCGAAGGTCCGCGACAGGCACGGATCGACCTTGCCCTCGTCGACGAGCTTGTTGATGCCCATCGCCTGCTCGTCGTTCGCGAAGTGACTGCCCTGCAGCCGCTTCTGCCGCATCCAGTGGTAGCGCAGGTCAAGCGTTGCGTTGTAGCCGGTGGTCCCCGCGCAGATGACGACCATGCCGCCCGTCTCGCACATGAAGCATGACGTCGGCAGCGTGGTCTCGCCCGGGTGCTCGAACACGATCGTCGGGTTCTTCTTCTCGCCGAGCGCATCCCAGAACGCGGCGCCGAATGCGCGCGCGCCCTTGAGCCAGAGGTTGTACTCGACGTCGTCCGACCAGCGCGGGAGCTTGCCCCAGTGCTCGAACTTGCGGCGATCGATCACGCCGACCGCGCCGAGCTTCTTGCAGAACTCGTTCTTGCCGGAATCTGTAGACCCCGACACGACCGCGACGGGGCGACCACCGGCGGCACGCACGATCTGGATCGCCATCGAGCCCAGGCCGCCTGCCCCGCCCCACACGAGCACGGGATCACCCGGCTGCACGGTGTTGCCCGCCCAGCCATGGAGCATCCGATACGCAGTCGCTCCGACGAGCATGTACGACGCGGCTTCCTCCCACGTCAGACGCGCGGGCTTGGGCACGCACTGGTGGTCCTGCACGCGCGTGAACTGCGCGAAGCTGCCCCAGTTCGATTCGTAGCCCCAGATCTTCTCCGTCGGGGCGAACATCGGATCCTTGCCCGCGACGACCCACGGGTCATCGGGGTCCCACATGCCGCAGTGAACGACGACGTCATCGCCGACCTTGACGTTCTTGACGTCCTTGCCGGTTGCCCAGACCACGCCGCTCGCGTCGGAGCCGCCGATGTGGAACGCCTCCTTCTCGCCCTTTTTCATGCGCGTCTTGATGACATCGATCGGGATGCCCATCGCGGCCCACACATTGTTGTAGTTGACCCCCGCGGCCATCACGTAGACGAGGACATCGCGTGGGCCGAGCTCGGGAAGCTCGACCGGTTCCTGCTTGAACGCGTCGCGCGGCTCGCCGAAGCGCTCCGGCCGGATCAGCTGGGCGAGCATCCTGCTCGGCACGACGCCGAGCTCGGGCACGTCACCGAGCTCGTAGAGATCTTTGGACGAAGGAGCAAAGGCCATCGACACCATTTATCAATCTACGCGAATCCTTCGCGACTGACTCGTCGGCCTCACGACGATCTATGCGGCGGAGGATGAAGCCGCTACCCTCCCCTGCCATGCCTACTCGGTGTGATCGGGCTCGATGAAGCTCCAGCGCACCTCGGGCACCCGCTTCTTGAGCTCGACCTCGAACGAATTGATTGCATCGACGAGCTGATTGG
>JAYVWH010000891.1:0-5341 GCA_043786265.1 Kofleriaceae bacterium
ACGGCGACGACCTTGTCACCACGCACGATCGGCAACACGATCTCGCTGCGCGAGCCGGCATCGCACGCGATGTGTCCGGGGAACTTCTCGACGTCGGGAACGACGACGATGCGCTGGTCGGCGGCAGCTGTCCCGCACACACCACGTCCAAGCGCGATGCGCACGCACGCGACCTTGCCCTGAAACGGCCCGAGCACCAGCTCGGTGCCACGCATGATGTAGAAGCCGACCCAGCTCGCGATCGGCAGGCACTCGCGGAGTACAGCGACGACGTTCGCGAGATTCGCGATCAGATCGGGTTCGCCATCGACGAGCGACTCGAGCTGCGGCAGGAGCTCCGCGTAGCGCGCGTGCTTGTCATCGACAGGCGCCGCGAACCCGACTGACTCCAGCATCGTCTAACCGGCAGCGAGCTGGCGCGCGGCGCTGAGTGCGCGCGGAATCCCGAACGGGCTCGCACGGAACTGAACGATCAGGAAGTCGCCTTCGGTCGAGAGGCTCGACACCTGGAGCACCGGGGTCACCGTGCCGAGCAGGCCGCGGACGCGATCGTTGGTGGCGAACTTCGGGTTCTGCATCAGATCGAGAACGATGATGTCGTCGTGCGCCTCGACCAGCACGGCCGGCTTCTTCGGCATGAACTTGGCGAGGTTGCCCGGCTTGCTGAGATCGAGCGCACCGCTCTTGAGCAGACCTGCGACCGGCGTGAACGACTCGCCGAGCAACTTCATCGTGACGTCGGACAGGCGGAGCGTGACGCGGAACTTGTCGTCGCCGACCTCGATCTGGTCGACCTTGATCGACGCGTTCGCGCGGACCTGCGTCCCCATCAGATCGATCGTCGCGCCGACACCGATCGCGGGCGGACGCGGAGTGATCGTCACGTCCTGCGGCGCCTTTGCCGAGGGCGGCGTGTTCGAGATGAACCAGCGCAGCGAATCGAGCGGCACGGCGACGCGCATGCCGAGCGCGTGGCGCGCCATGCTCAGCATCGTGGTCGGGTTCTTGGCGATGAAGCGGCCAGCGGAACGCAGCGCGGCGCGGAGCGGGAGTGCCATGCCACCATCTATATCAGGGCTAGCGCACTAAAACAGCAGGACTCGCAACGGGTTCGCGAGCAACACACCCACGACGGGTGCGCCGTCGACCACCGTCGAGAATACCGTCCCTGGTAGCGCGTCGTCGGGGAGTCGTACACGGCGGACCGGATCGCCCCGCACGGGGTCCAGGACGAGCGCCTCGTCACCGCTCACCACGACGAGCGGGGCCTTGGGATTCCGCGCCGCGGGAGTGACCGGCAGCGGCAGGGCGTAATCGTTGCGCGCGACGGCAACCCCGGTCGCGTCGAACAGCGCCAGCTGCCAGCTCGGGGCCAGACCGGGCGGCGGCGCGATCGGCGTCATCAGGCGCGGCGGCAACGCATCGTCGGCCGGCGCGGTGTCGGCTTTGACCTTGGCCTTCGGACGCGGTCGCTTCTTCGGTTGCCCTTTGGACTCGACCGGTGCAGCCGGCGGCCAGCCCGCGGGCGGGATCGGACCACCGGTTCCGGCGCTCGTCACGAGATCTCCGGCAACGTGCCAGCTCGCACTGATCCCGGCGATCGGCACCGCACCACCGATCCGGGCATCGATCCGGTATGCGTCGCCATCCTCGAGCGTGACGAGCACCGCGTCGCCGAGGCCTGCGATGTCGACGACCACGCCATCGACCGCGACCGACCACGCGGGTGTCGCCTGCACATCGGGCAACCGCGCGATCACGCGCCCCGCTTCGGCGGTGACGATCAACGCCATGCCATTGACGTCGAGGGCGGCCGCCGGCATCGCCGCTCCATCCGAGCTGGAGTACTTCGCGATCACCGCGCCGGTCTTCGCCGCGAGCGCCGTGAGCCGGTCCGCGTCCCAGACGAGCAGCACGCGTCCCGCGATCGCGAGCCGATCGGCGTTGTCCGTTCTCCATGTCCACGTACCGCCGTGGAGGGTCACGCCGTCCTTGTCGCGCACCGCGCACACGACCGCGTCGTGATCGGCCGCGAGCGCGAATGCCTCGCCGGTGCCGCAATCGCGACGTGTCTGGTGCCACGTACCGCCCTGCCGCTTCAGCGTGGCGACCGCCGGCGGCGCATCGACGAGCACGTGCAACGCGGTGTCCGTCAGCGCGATTCCTTTGACGTCGCCACGCACGTTGTCGATCGACTGGGCGCGCCCGTCGACGTCCGATCGCGCCGGCAGGTCGCGCAGCTCGGCGGGGACGGCGATCGATACAGCACCGCGCTCGAGTCGCAGCTTGCGCGCGTAGCGCGGCGGGTACGGAACGCGGTGAACCGTCTCGCCGTGCGACCCGGTCCACGTGCTCGCGAGCAGCGCGTGATCGCCGAGCGCCGCGCCCGGATGTGCAAGTGCCATGTAGGCGCGTACGCCCTTGCCGTCGAGCAGCACCGCGGTGCGCGCGGACGCTCGG
Source organism: Kofleriaceae bacterium (assembly GCA_043786265.1). Taxonomy (GTDB): domain Bacteria; phylum Myxococcota_A; class Polyangia; order Haliangiales; family Haliangiaceae; genus JABFXX01. The sequence goes on from JAYVWH010000891.1 coordinate 2,461, forward strand.
ACCAAGCGCAGCTCACCGCGCGTCGCCAACAGCGCGTCGACCGGAACGCTCTCGAGCGGCTCGGGCGCGCCACTGAGGTCCCGTGCCCACCGCTTGATCCCCGTCGCTGTCGCGATCTCGATCCGCTGGCTGCCATCACGCGCGAGCCAGTGTCCGGTCACGCCGGTCACGGTTCCGAGCGTCTTCCCGGTATCGCGTGCGACCGCGAGCAGCTCTGTGCCGCGCGGCGTAGCGACGGTGACGACGACCGTCGTTCCCGTGCACGCATCGATATCGAGCACTCGGTCCGCAGCCACGGACCACACGACCTTCGGCCCACCGTGCGCTTCGGCGATGCGCACCAGCTGGTTGTCTTGTCCCGATGCGAACAGCTCGCGGCCTGCATCACCACACGTCGCCAGGATCGAATCCGAGGTCACACCACTCGGCAGCTTGATGAGGGAGAGATCATCGCCGCTGCTCGCATCGACGATCTCGACATCGCGACCATCGGAGACCACGACGCGCTCGTCGGTCATCGCGACGAACCCGGCATCGTCGTGCTTCCACCGCGACTTGCCATCGAGCCCGACGGCGCGCACGCCCTTACCGTCGGCACACACGACCGCATCGCTCGTCACGCCAACGACGACCGCCGCACACGCCGTGGTGTCGCGCCACAGGATCCGGCCAGCGTCGATATCGACGAGATCGATTGCCGCGCGACCGTCGCCGAGAGATCCATAGATCACAGCACGCGCCGGGCCCGGGCCTGGGACCTGCCACGGCGTCGGCAATCGCAGCGTACCCATGATGCCCGCGCCGCTAATCCCAGCGCGCGGCGACATCTGCGGCGCCTGCGCGCGCCCGATCGAGGAGTGCGAGATGCCGGGCGGCCACGCCGTCGCTTGCGGCGCGACGACGAATACCGGCGGCGCGGCAGGGCGCTCTACCGGTGCCTCACAGCTGGCGGCGACCGCCAGCTGAAGGACTCCCACGACGGCCCAGCAGCGCACTGCCGGACCGTAACACGCGTCAGACGCGCTCGATGATCGTGGCGATACCCATACCGCCACCGATGCACAGCGTGATCAGTGCAGTCGACTTGTTCGCGCGCTCGAGCTCGTCGAGGGCCGTACCGAGAAGGATCGCGCCGGTCGCACCAAGCGGATGACCCAGGGCGATCGAACCGCCGTTGACGTTGATGCGCGCCGGATCGATGCCGAGGACCCGGGCGGTCTGCATCGGCACGGCGGCGAACGCCTCGTTGATCTCCCACAGGTCGATGTCCTTGACGGACATGCCTGCTTTGTCGAGCGCCTTTTTCGACGTCGGTGCGGGCGCCGTCAGCATGATCACCGGCTCGGCGCCGATGGTCGCCATCGAGCGAATGCGGGCGCGCGGCTTGAGACCGGCCTTGCTGCCCCACTCGGCCGATCCCATCAGGACTGCAGCTGCACCGTCCACTATGCCCGACGAGTTACCGCCGGTGTGGACGTGGTTGATCGTCTTCGTATCGCTGTAGCGCAGCAGCGCCAGCTGGTCGAGCGTCTCGCCGTTGGGACCCATCGGGGTCGAGCCCATCTGTGCGAACGCCGCCTGCAGACCACCGAGACCTTCGAGGGTCGTGTCGGCGCGCGGGTGCTCGTCGCGATCGAGCGCCGACGTGCCGTCGGTGTTCTTCACGGTGAACATCGCGTTCGCGAAGTACTTGCCCTCGATCGCGCGCGCCGCCTTCTTCTGGCTCTCGAGCGCGAACGCGTCGACATCCTGGCGGCTGAAACCTTCGCGCGTCGCGATCAGATCTGCCGAAATGCCCTGCGGCACCAGGTAGAGACGCTTGCGCAGATTCTCGTTGAGACCGTCGAGCATCGCGCCGTCGCTGCCCATGGTCACTCGCGACATCGACTCGACGCCGCCACCGACGCCCGCGTCGATGAAGCCCGCACCGATCTTCGCGGCGATGCTGTTGACCGCCTCGAGGCCAGAACCGCAGAAGCGGTTGATCGTGTAGCCGGTGACCTCGTCGGGCCACTGCGCCGCGATCAGCGCGACGCGCGCGATACACGCGCCCTGCTCCTTGACCTGGGTGACGCAGCCGACCGCCACGTCGTCGACGAGCTTCTTGTCGAGCTTCTTGCGCTCTGCCATGTGGTTCAGGGTCTGCGCGAGCAGCTCCTGGGGATGGATGTTGGACAGACCACCCTTGCCGGCCTTGCCACGACCACGCGGGGTACGAACGGCATCATAAATAAACACATCAGCCATGGGACTACCTCCGATTGATTCGGGGAGGGTGGCCCAACTTCCCAGCGCCGTCCAGGCCTACAGAGCGCAGCCGACGGAACCGGCTTCGCGCGACAGCGTCTCGAGTGACGTGACGCAGACTTGCGACATTCGCTGAACGTCGTCGGCGGCTAGCCGATCGGTCGGTAGCGACCAGAACTGTGCGGTCTCGTTGCCGACCGACAGCCGCAAGTCCAGCGACATGGCCTCGCACGACAGGACCTTCGTCACCGCCAGGACGAAGCGATCGCACGCCTCGATCCCGACATGCAGCTGTTCGAGCCGCGCGCGTGCGACGGCGAGCCCCGAATGACTCGGCTCGTTGCCGGCGAGGATCGCGAACACGGCTTCGCGCTTTGTCTCGTCGAGATACTTCGCGCAATGGCCGAGATCGCCCTCGGCCATCTCGGCGAAGCAATCGATCACCGTGATCGACCACGCATCTCGGTTACAACGCGAAACCAGCGCGTCGAACACGTCGGTCCCGCTCTCGGGGTCGCGCACGCCGCGCGTCGCACCGGACAGGCCTCGCGCCGCGTGCCGGCAATCGTGATACGCGCGGTTGCTCAGCGGTACGCCCGGCGACGGAGGCCGCGGCGGTTCAGGCGCCTGCGAT
>JAYVWH010000892.1:0-1800 GCA_043786265.1 Kofleriaceae bacterium
CGGGCAAAAAGCGGCGCATCGACGAAGGAACCGCGGCCAAAGCGGTTCTATTTCCGGACGAATATCGCGATTTCGTCTGCGATTCCAGCAAGTTATGTATTCTGATCCGGGCACTAGCTAGTTCCCGCCTCAATTCGGGTTTTCTCGTCGAGGATTCGATCACGAAGCCGTGATTTCGCGAGCCTGGCGCAGGCCTGGTGGCTCCCCGGCACGCGTCGTAGCCGAAATATTTCCCGAAAATCGCGTCGAGCACACGCCGCGACGGGCGCGCCCACGTGGGCGCAACGGCGATCGCGACCACCACGATCAACTCCGCGCGTCGCGCGCGAGCAGTAGCAGGTTGGCGGTCACCACCGACGCCCAAGCGTATGCCGTGAACGATCGGAGCGACCTCCATGCGCAGCGAGTCCATCCAACACACCGCTTGAGGTACGAGATCGTCGCCTCGATGCCCGCACGAAAGTGGCGGAGCATGCGAAACGTAGCTTCGTCACTCGCCATCTCGGGGACGGTGATGCCCTTGGACTTTGAGAAGACGACATCAACAACTCCGAGCCTCTTGATTTCGTCGAGATTGGCGCGCGACGAAAATGCGCCGTCGAAGCATGCCTGCTGTGGAGCATGGCCGTATCGCTCCATGTGCCGTTCGACCATCTCGACCGCGAGCGTGGAGTCCGCGGGATTACCCTTCTCGACCTGGCAGTCGGTGATCAACCCTGAAGCTCCCGTGGTGAGACAGAGTTTGTGGCCGTAGAGCGTGTCGCGTCGATCCTTGACGATGATGTCGCTGTGGGTCTCGAAGATCGAGACCAGCTTCTCACTGGACGGCACGGTTTCACCGAGCACGACGCGGCGGTGCGTTTGCAGTACGACTCGGCGGGCGAGCTTGAGGTAGTGCTGCAACGAATCGAAGATCCCGAAGATCGCAGGATCCTCGAGAGCCACCGGCGAATACTTCGTCGTAAACGCGGCGATGACACGCTCGGTTGCTGTCACCGTCTTGTTCGTGACCTTGAGCAGATCCTGGTACAGCGGCACCCGAGCCTCTTGCGTGCGGGCATTCAGGATTCCGATCGCTCGCCGCTTCGCACGACGATGATGGTTCGCGAATGGAGCGACAACATACTCCTGTGCTCGGTCCATGAGCCGCACCAGGACGCGAACAGCATCCACGAGCAATGAAGAGTCTGTTGGCTCATGGATGTTCGTCTCCACGACGGTGCAGTCGGTGCGGATCTTGTTGCCGTCTTCGATCTTGGCGGCGACCGCGTGCTCGATGAGAAGCACGTTGATTCTCTCAAGCGTGAGCGCCTCCACCATTTTCACGTTCCGTTGGAGCGTCTTCTTGTTGGGAATGGGACGCCCGACATCAAATCGACAGAACGCCCTGTAACTGATCGAGTCGGCGAGGTGGAACGCGAGCTCGTGATAGCTGAACCCACCGAGCTGCTTCACCAAGATCACGCGTAGCACCTGCTCACCGCTCATTCCCTCTCGACCGTGTTGAGAACTGATCTCGTCCCCGACAAGATCGCCGTGCACCCACTTGGCAGCGTCCGGATGCTCGTCGAGGATCCGACTGATCTCTCGCAGCTCGCGAGAATGCGCGTGGGTGTGGAACGCGGGAACGAGCACGAGTTGGTCGGGCAAAATGCGGCACATCGACGAAGGAACCGCGGCCAAAGCGGTTCTATTTCCGGACGAATATCGCGATTTCGTCTGCGATTCCAGCAAGTTATCTATTCTGATCCGGGAACTAGCTAAACGATGCCGACGCGGTGGCGACTAAATGGCGACTAG
>JAYVWH010000893.1:0-4971 GCA_043786265.1 Kofleriaceae bacterium
GGCTCGGCCGGGACATCGGTATCGGGCGCGGCGCTCGCATTTGCAACGACCGCGCTGGTGTCGTAAGTCTCCTCGAGGTCCCACCCGGCATCGATGGGATCGAGCGACATCAAAGCCGCCGCGGGTGGCAGCGTGATGTCGCCCGGTACCGCGGGGTCCGACGGTCGTCCGGGGATGATCTCGATCATGTACTCGGGCTCCTCCTCGATCGCGAACCGGGCATCGGGCGCCTCCTCGAGCGATGGTTCGGCTGACGTGAGCAGCTCGTAGTTGAGCCGCACGTAGTCGACGTAGCTGCTCGCCTGCGCGTTGTCAGGATCGATCGCGAGCGCCTGCTCCCAGGCGAGCATGGCACCATCGAGGTCACCAGCGCCGTAGCGGTTGAGACCCAGCTCGATCAGACGATCGATATCGGACGCGTCGCCCAAGCTCTACCCACGTGTCTTGGAGACAACTCCGCGGAACATGTTCAGGGTTCGGTTCAGTGCCTCGGTGGCATCTGCGAGCGTTGTGAGGTCCTTGGCCTGGATCGCCTGACGCGTACGTTCGACAACAGCGCGCGCCTTCTTGACGGCGTCCTGACCGAAGTCGGAATTCGCGATCGCGTCGGTCACCTGGGGAAACAGCGCCTCGATCTCCTCGAGTGACTTCTCGGCCTGGTGGCGCGCCTTGTCGAACTCCTGGCCGGTGCGGACATCGACCATGTACTCCTTGTTCGCATCGATCATCTTCTTGATCTCGTCCTCGGTCAGACCCGAGGTCGCGGTCACGGTGATCGACTGCTCGAGGCTGGTCTCGAGGTCCTTCGCCTTCACGCTGACGATGCCGTCGGCGCTGATGTGGAACTGCACTTCGATCTCGACCTCGCCACGCTGCGCGCGTCGCAGACCGGTAAGCACGAACTCGCCAAGCAGCTCGTTCTCCTCGGCGCGATCACTCTCGCCTTGCAGGACGAGGATCTTCACCGAGGTCTGGTTGTCCTTGACCGTCGTGAACACGTGCGACTCGCTGGTCGGCACGGTGGTGTTCTGCTCGATCAGTTTGTGGAAGTAACCACCGACGATCATGATGCCGAGGGAGTGCGGCGTGACGTCGAGGAGCAGGATGTCGCTCTTCTCGTCTTCGCTGATGAGCGCGGCGCCCTGGATGCCGGCGCCGAGCGCGACGACCTCGTCAGGATGCACGCCCTTGCTCGGCTCGAGGTTGAAGAACTCGGCCACTGCCTGCTGCACCCGCGGCATGCGCGTCATGCCACCAACGAGGATGACATCCTCGATCTGGTTCTTGGCAATCTCGGCCTCCTCGAGCGTACGCGCGCAGATCTCGACCGTTCGCTCGACGAGGTCACTCGTGAGCTCCTCGAGCTTGTCGCGTGACAGCATCGTCTGCAGGTGCAACGCCTCGTTGCGACCCGTCGAGATGATGAACGGCAGGTTGATCTCGGTCTCCTTGACGCTCGACAGCTCGCACTTCGCCTTCTCGGCGACGTCCTTGAGGCGCTGGAGCGCCATCTTGTCCTTCTTGAGATCGATGCCGTGCTGCTTCTCGAAGCCGAACACGAGCCAGTCGATGATGCGGCGGTCGAAGTCCTCGCCACCGAGGAACGTGTCGCCGGCGGTCGAGATCACCTCGAACACGCCGCTGCCGATCTCGAGGATCGAGATATCGAACGTGCCACCGCCGAGGTCATAGACCGCGACCTTGCGCTCGATGTTGCGGCCAAAGCCGTACGCGAGAGCCGCTGCGGTCGGCTCGTTGATGATGCGGATGACGTCAAGGCCGGCAATGCGGCCGGCATCTTTCGTTGCCTGACGCTGACCGTCGTTGAAGTAGGCCGGGACGGTGATCACCGCCTTGGATACTTCCTCGCCGAGGTACTCCTCGGAGATCAGCTTCATCTCCTGGAGGATGTAGGCGCTGACCTCGGGAACGCTGAACACCTGGTCGCGCAACATGATGCGGACGTCGTCATGCGGTCCTTCGACGATGCGATACGGCATGATCTCGAGCGAGCTGCGCACCGCGGCGGAGCCCCACTTGCGACCGATCAGGCGCTTGGCCGCGTACACCGTGTTCTCGGCGTTCGTGATCGCCTGGCGCTTGGCAATGTGCCCGACGAGGCGCTTGCCGTTCTCGGCGATCGCGACCATCGAGGGGGTCGTTTTGTATCCACCGCGGTTCGGAATGACCGACGGCGTTCCATCTTCGACAATCGCCACGCACGAATTGGTCGTGCCGAGGTCGATGCCAATCACCTTATCGCTGGGCATGACGGCCTAGTTTCCCCTCGAATTCGGGGGATTTGCCAGTCAACCCGACAGCAATCGGCGGACCTCGGCCAGGTCGTTTCGAAGCTCTGCGCCCAGAACATCGTTCTCGCTTTTGATGGCCATCGCCATCACGAGGACCTCCTCGGCGTCGGAGTACTTGCCGGTCGCTTTGAACGCCGATGCGAGCAGGCGCGCAGCCGAGGGATCGTTGGGCGCCTGGGTCTGCGCCTTCTTTGCGTATTCGAGCGCGGACTTCGGCTGCTCCGCGGCAAGTGCACACGAGGCCGCGCGGCGCAGGTAGCGCGTCTGTGGATCAATGCGAACGCTCGCTGCGAACAGCTTCATCGCACCGAGCGCATCACCGCCAACCTCGAGCGCGCATGCGCGCTGGAACAGCTCGACCGCGTACTCCTGCGGCGTCTGCGGCTGCTCCGAGCCCGCGGCCTGGTGCGTGCCGCTGTGCTGTGACTTCTCCGGCTGCGTGAGCCTGGCGTACGCGCGGCTGACTGCCTCGAACACGACCGACAGGCGATCTGCGAACGTCCCAAGCTTGCGGCCGAAGAACCGGTCGGGGTGAATGTCCTTGGACAACTTGAAGTAGGCCCGCTTGAGCGTCTTTGCGTCGGCGCCCCGTGGCACGCCAAGCAGCACCCACGGATCGTTCGCGGCGACGAGCCGCGAGATCGCGAGGATGCGCAGGCGGACGTCGGCCTCGAGCACGCCGGGCTCGGCGAGCGCGGAGCGTTCGATATCCGTCGGGTTCGGCAGCACAACACTGATGTCCGCGGCTGGCGCACGGCGCACCGTCGGATGATCGAAGCCGCTCGCATCAGGCATCGGCGGTGTGCGGCGGGGCTGCGGATCGACCATGCGTGGGATCGTCGGAGGATCGAGCTCGGCGGCCGACGGCGCACTCGGCGGCGCGGTCGGTGGAAGCTTTTGTACGGGGGCGACCGCGGGCTTCGCGGGCATCCGCGACGGCGGCATCGGGATCGCCGGGGTCGTGGTGCGCGAGATCGCGGGCGGCGGCGACGGGCCTACTCCGGGTGCGGGACTGACGGGAACTCCGACTGGGGGCGTCGCTCTGGCCGGCAGCTTGCCGCTACCCATCGGCGTCATCGGCGTTGCGGTGCGCGAGACTGCGATGCCTTGCGTGGGCGCGGGCGCGGCCTTCGCGGGTGGTGGCACCACGGGCGCCGGCACGTTGGTCTCGCCGGGCAGCAGCAGCGCACCGATCGACCGCAGGCGCGTGACGATGGCGACCGCCCGCTCGACGGGAAGCCCGGTGGACAGGATCACCTCGCGCAGCGTCTGGCTGCCATCGATGCGCGACAGCAGGAAGTACTCGTCGGGCCCGACCTCAGACTTGAGCGGATCGAAGCCCGGGCTGACCCGCAGCTTCATCGTTGTCGATCCGATACCGGCAATTTCGGCCGGGACAGCGCTCACCTCAGAACTCTATCACCCGAGCGCGCCCATGACGTGCTCCAGGATCGCCTTGCCGACGTGCAGTCGATTCTCGGCCTCGACCCAGGCCAGTGACCGCGGGCCATCGATCACCTCGCCGGTGATCTCTTCACCGCGATGTGCCGGCAGGCAGTGGAGCACCATCGCATCGGGGGCTGCGCGCTGCAGGAGCGCGCCGTCGACGCAGTAACCGAGGAACGCGATCTTGCGACGGGCGGCATCGTCCTCCTGCCCCATCGAGGCCCACACATCGGTGGACACGACGTGCGCGCCGGTGACTGCCTGTTTCGGATCCGTGGTCAGCGTCAGCGAGCCACGGCCCGACGACTTCTGCAGTCCTCGCGCCACCTGGACGAGCTGCGGATCGGGACCAAAGCCTTCGGGACACGCGAGCGCGAGGTCGAGGCCGAACATACCCGCAGCCTCGATCCACGAGGCTGCCATGTTGTTGCCATCGCCGATCCACGCGTAGCGCAGGCCGTCGATCTTGCCGAAGTGCTCGCGCACCGTGAACAGATCGGTCGCGACCTGACACGGGTGATGTTGATCCGACAGACCGTTCACGACCGGAACACTTGCGTGCTTCGCGAGCGTCGCGACCCGCTCCTGCCCGAACGTGCGCAGAACGATCGCGCTGCAGTAACCCGACAGCACGCGTGCGGTGTCCTCGATCGGCTCCCCGCGTGCGATCTGGCTGCCCTGCGACGTGAGCACGACCGCGTGACCGCCTAGCTCGAACACGCCGACTTCGAACGACACGCGCGTGCGGGTCGACGCCTTCTCGAACACGAGTGCGACCGTCTTGCCCGCCAGGGTCGTCTGCACGCGGTTCGCCTTCAGGAACGCCGCGCGATCCCACAGTGCGGGCCACTGCGCGACGGGCACATCGCCGAGCGTCAGAAATCCGCTGGGAGCTCGCGCTCGTCGCTCCGCGTCGAGCACTCGTCGATCGGTGGGCGTCACTTGGCCTCCGGCACGCGTTCGGCCCAGGGAGCTCGCGCTCGTCGCTCCGCGTCGAGCACTCGTCGATCGGTGGGCGTCACTTGCCAGCTCCTTCGGCGAGCGCCGACTTCAGGATGCCCACTGCCTCGTCGATCTGCGCGCGGTCGACGACGAACGGGGGCGCGAACCGCACCACCTTATCGCCCGCGATCGACAGCAGCAGACCCTTCTCGCGACACTTCGTGGTCACCGTCGCGGGTGCGCCGCTAACGACGAGGCCGCGCAGCAGGCC
>JAYVWH010000894.1:0-3294 GCA_043786265.1 Kofleriaceae bacterium
CCCCCTCGACGAAGTTACGCGCCTTATCTGCTGCATCGGGGACCTTGCCCTCCTCGATAAACTCGCGGACGTTGCGGTCGTAGCGACGCGCCGCGACGCGGTCGCCTTCACCTTGGTTGGGGTCCTTGTGCTGACTCATGCCGCAACACCGAGCACCGACCGTGCCAGCGTCCAGCTCCGGGCGTAGTCGCTCGGTGGGCTACGTGGTCTCGCGGTTAATCGCAGTCAGTGGGCCACCCTGAGACGACGGGACGGCGGCGCGCAGCTCAGGTCGTGCCATTGCTGCAATGCGCAGGATGCCGACAAAACTCCCGGCCCTTCCGGACGAACGACCGCACAGACTCGCTGGGCGGCGGGGCTCGAGATGGCGCGCAGCGCACATTCGGACGGTCGCGGTAGAACGCGCGCTCGCTACCGCGGCGGCGCGTCGGGGCCCCACATGCCGAAGTAGATCTCGAACACGTCGCGTTGCCACACCGTCAGCTGCGCGGGATCGGTAGCGGCCGACTCGGCGGAAATTTCGGCGTCGGGCGGCGGCGACAGCTCGGCGAGGCGCGTGAGTACCGCGAGCCGGCGCTCCGGATCGACGGCTGCGAGCGCGAGCAGCACCACCGCGTCCTGACGCTCGGCCTTTGCCAGGATGACATCCGCAGCAACGTGATCCCCCGCGTCGTACTCGAGGATCGCGTCGGTGATCACCGGCCTGGTGACCTTGCAGATCGGTAGCCCGGGCCGCTGCTCACCCAGGATCTCCGCGGTGCAGCCCTCGGGCACGGTCACGACCGTACCGTTCTTCGTCATCAGCTCGACGAGTCCGTTGTGGACGGTGAGCGAGCCCACGCCACCTTCAGCGATCGTGATGTCGTATTCGCAGCCGAGGTCCACAACTTCGGTCAGTGGCGTCGTCACCGCGAACAGCCGCGGCGGTGCGTTGACCTTGGCGTGCATCGACCCGCGATCGAGCGCGAGCTGGTGGCGCTTGGCGTCGGTACGCTCGAGTCGCAAGCGTGTGTGCTTGCCGAGCCGCGCGGTTCCAATATCCGCGATCGTCAGTGTTGCTTCATGGTTCGTGGTCTCGAGCGTGCCGCCGACGGGAAGCGTGCCGCGGGCGACCTGCTCACCACCGCACGCGACGTCACCGCCGATCCCAGCAAAAGCGAAGCCGTCGTGGCCCACACACACGCGCCGCCCGGTGCCCGGTAGTGCGAGGTAGATAGCGACCGCGGCGGCGACGGCGACGAGCGCACCGCCGACCACCCAGGGCGCCCTGCCCCGGCGACGGCGAAGGCGGACCTCGTCGAGCGGCGCGTCGTGCGCGAGCGGCGAAAGCAGCGCCTCGAGTCCCGCGACGTTCGGGTCGGCCGCACCTGACCTGTCCCACAGATAGTCATCCGACATCGGAGACCTCCTCGGTCGCGACGCCAAGGCGCTCGCGCAAGAGCTTCATCCCGCGATGCAGGTTGACGCGTACGGAGCCGGGGGACAGCCCGGTCTGATCGGCGATCTCGGGTCCCGACAGTCCTTCGACGAGCCTGAGTACCAGCGTCTCCCGATACGCCTCCGGTAACTCGCGCAGCGCGGCGAGTGCTTGCGCTACCTCGGCGCTGCGTGGTGCGTCGACGGCGATGTCGACGAGCTCGGTCGTGATCTTGCGAGCGCGCACGTGGTCGACAGCGCGATTGCGCGCGATGGCCATCAGCCAGCCGGGGAACGCGGCCGGGTCGGAGAGCTGCGGCAGTCGTTCGAGGACGGTGGCGAATACGTCTTGCACGAGGTCGGCAGCTTCTGTGTAGCTCACCCGCGCGAGCACGACACCGTGCACCGCCCGATGGAATCTCCGGTAGAGCTCGGCGAACGCACGACGGTCGCCGCGGCGAGCCGCGAGCACCACCGACGCGAGAGGATCCACATCCGACAAGACGTACCAGCCAAGCGGACTGTTAACTAAATTTCCGCGCTGTTCACGATCGAACAGCCAGCGGCGCGCATGTCCGCGAAAGCGCGGTCGATATCGCCCGGCGCCAGCTCGACACCACGGCACCCGTCCGCAGCGACGGTGACCTTCATTCCCAGCTTGCGCGCGTCGAGCGCGGTGAACTTGACGCAGTAGTCGGTCGCGAGGCCCATCACGACGACGTCGTCGACACCGCGTGCAGTCAGCCAGTCGCCGAGGCCCGTCGCTTTGCGGTGGCCGTTGTCGAAGAAGCCCGAGTAGCTGTCGATCTCGGGGTCGGTGCCCTTGTGAAACACGCGGGTCAAGCCCGTGAGATCGAGAGCCGCATGGAGCCCGCACCCCGGCGTGCCCTGGACGCAGTGGGCCGGCCACAGCACCTGCGGCAGCCCGGCGAGATCGATCCGATCGTAGGGCTGCTTGCCAGGATGGTTGACGGCGAAGCTCTTGTGCGCGGCGGGGTGCCAGTCCTGCGTGGCGACCACGGTGTCGAACTTCGCCGAGAGCCCGTTGGCGATCGCTATCGTCTCGTCGCCATGCGCGACGGCGAGCGCGCCACCGGGACAGAAGTCGTACTGGAGGTCGATCAGCAGCAGCGCTCGCATCGGCGGAGTCTACTCCACGCATGCCGAACGAGTCCGCTATTCGGCCTTGGTCAGCGTGCAGTCGGCGAGCTCGGGCTTGTCCATCACATCCTGCAGCGTCCCCTTTGCGTGGACCGGATGACCCTGGACCAGGTCCGCGGGCGGCGGCGTCTTGCCGAGGTCGCACATGAGCGTGAACGACTCGTCCCCGACCTCTTGCATCAAGATGCCGTTGTACATGGTCTCGCCGTTGCTCGTCATCGTGTTCGAGTTCATCCACGCGGCGGTGATCTCGTAGGGCTTGCCCACGAGGGATTTGTCGCTGCTCCACGATGCGGTCAGGGACAAGATCGTGTCGGTTTTTCCGACGACGCCACCAGCCTTCTTCGCCTGCTCCGACGGATCGTGCTCCTTGATCACGGCGGTGGTCTGCGCCTTGGCGTCCGCGTAGTCCTTCGCCCGTTTCGTGTACTGCACGTAGTCACGGAACTGCTCGCTCGTGAGCACGTCACCGTCGGCCTGAACCTTCGTGTTCCTGTCGCCGGTTCCGATCGTCAGGACATCCTTGCCGCCGTCTTGCGACCACGCGCACGTATCGGGCTTGCTCTCCCACTTGCCGAAGTGCTCTGACCACGTGGTGCACGCGCCCTTGTCGTCGATGATCGTCACGCCGCCGTTGCTCCCCTCGGAGCACACGATGGCGGTCTTGCCCTTGCGATAACCGCCGGCGCCCGAGCCCAGCACGATCGCGCCGTTCTG
>JAYVWH010000895.1:0-3485 GCA_043786265.1 Kofleriaceae bacterium
CACTGCTCGTGGATGAACCAGGTCGAGCAGTGGTTCTCCATTCTTCAGCGCAAGCGTCTCAAGGTGCCGAACTTCCGGGATGTGCAGGATCTCGAGCGCAAGATCCTCGCCTTCATCGACGAATGGAACGAAGAGGCCCCTTCAACAGGACGCAGAAGTCATTCGAGAAGACGCTGGCGAAGGTGGACGCCGCGCTGAAAGTGGACGCCGCGCTGAAAGCGAACGCCGTGCTGAAGGCGGCGTGACCGGAGTGACCGTCAAGCGCTGATCACCACCCGGCAGCGCCAGCCGAGCTTGGCCGCCGCTTCGGTGATGTCGTGCATCTCGTCGACATGAATCACCGGTCGCTTCGGCGACTCGGGTTCGGGCGCCTGGGCCACCACGTGGCGCCGTGCGGTCACGTAACTCTCACCGGTCTGGGCCTGGCGCTCTCGCACCCGGCGCTTGAGATCTTTCTTTGCGGTCATGGCTCGCTCCTCGTTTGCACCTGCGCGAAGGCCCATGCTCCTCGCGGGTGCGAGAAGGAACGAAAAGAGTTGTGGGGCTCGAGGAGAAACCTCCCCTTTGCCCCGCAGCGCGGTCAGGCATGGGCTGACCGTCAGGGGTCACGCGGGAGCACCGCGCACCCACAGCATCGCACGACTCGGGTGTTCCGGCGATCCCGGCGCTTTCTCCTCGGGCGCCGAGGGGATACAACCAACCCGTGGCGGACGACGAGCCAGCGATCGCACGGCGCAAGGCCGACCACCTGGAGGTGGCCGCGTCGGGGCGCGCCGACGCGAAGCGTTCGACGCTGCTCGAAGAAGTGCATCTGGTCCACCAGGCGCTGCCGGAGCTGTCGCTCGAGGAGATCGACCTCGTCACGACCGTGGTCGGTAAACGCCTCGCCGCGCCGCTCGTGATCACCGGGATGACTGGCGGGACGGCGGATGCGGCGGCGGTCAACCGCGACCTCGCGAAGGCGGCACAGGCTGCCGGCGTCGCGCTCGGGCTGGGATCGCAGCGCGCGATGGCCGAGCATCCCGAGCTCGCCGCGAGCTATCAGGTGCGCGATGTCGCGCCCGACGTCGTGCTGTTTGGCAATGTTGGCGCCGTTCAATTGCTCGCGATGGGTCACGCGCGGGTGCTCGAGCTCGCGAAGCAGATCGGCGCCGACGCGATGTGCGTGCACCTGAACACCGGGCAGGAGCTGATCCAGGACAAGGGCGATCGCGACTTCCGCGGGCTCGTCGCCGCAATCGCAAAGCTCGTCGACGCGTCGAGCCTCCCGATCATCGTCAAGGAGACCGGCTGCGGGCTGTCCACGCAGGCGGCCAAGTCGCTCGTCGGCGCTGGCGTGCACACGGTGGATGTCTCCGGCAGTGGCGGCACGAGCTGGGTCGCGGTCGAGGCCGTGCGCGCTCCCGCCGGCAGCGCCGCTCGGAGCATGGGCAACGAGCTGTGGGACTGGGGCCTGCCGACGGCGGTGTCGGTCGCAGCATGCGTGAGCGCGGGCCTCGAGACGATCGCATCAGGTGGGCTGCGCTCCGGCTATGACGTCGCCCGCGCCCTCGCACTCGGCGCGCGTGCCGGTGGCATGGCCGCACCGATGCTGCGCGCGCAGCGGGCGGGTGGTGAAGCGGGTGTGCGCGCCGCGATCGATCAGGTCGTCGATGCGATCCGCTCGGTCTGCCTTCTCACCGGCAGCAAACATGCAACCGATCTCGCACGCGCGCCGCGCCATCTGGGTGCGCCGTTGCGCGCATTTCTCGACGACCTCGGCCTCAGTAGTGGAATCAGACAACGATGAGTCACATCGGTCTCGGTAAGATCATCCTGCTCGGCGAGCACGCAGTCGTCTACGGCTACCCCGCGCTCGCAGCCGCGCTCGACCGCGGCGTGTCCATCGACGTGGTGCCAACGCCCGCTGGTGGCTCGCTGCGCATCGACATCCCTTCCTGGCAGCTCAAGCTCACCGCCGAGGACGATCACTCGTTCGCGCGCGGGCTGTGCGCGATTGCCGACGAGATCGAGCTCGGGCGGCCACCGCTCACGCTGGTGGGCGACGCGCAGATTCCTCCCGGTGCGGGCCTCGGTGCGAGCGCGGCGTTTGCGGTCGCGATCTCCCGCGCGCTGCTGACGTACATGAAGAATCCGAGCGCAAGGCCCGGCTCTGCCGGGCCGCGCAGCGGCGCCGAAGCCGGCGCGCAGTTGATCGACGCACCGACCGTCATGCGTGCGGCCGGTGCGAGCGAGACGGTGCTGCACGGCCGGGCGTCGGGCGTCGATGTCGCGGTCGCCGTGCACGGCGGCGTCGGCGTGTTTCGCACGTCGAGCGGGCTCAAGCCGTTCAAGATCGCTGCGCTGCGCATCCTCATCGGACCGAGCGGTTCGCCACGGTCGACATCGGCGATGGTCGAACGTGTGTCGGGTGCGGTGCGCGCCAACGCCGACGACGCGCGCCTGCAGGAGCTCGGTGCACTCACCGATACCGGCACGAACGCACTCGTCAAAGGCGATCTCGCTTCGCTCGGCGCGGCGATGAATCGCGCGCACGATCTGCTCGGCGGCCTGGGCGTCTCGACGCCCCTCCTCGACGGGCTGTGCGCCGTTGCCCGCAAGCTCGGTGCTCACGGTTCCAAGCTGACCGGCGCCGGCGGCGGTGGGGCGGTGATCGCCCTCGCACCGCGAGACAAGGAGGCCGAGATTCTCGCCGCGTGGAAGGCCGCCGGCGTCAACGGCTTCGTCGCAACGGTCGGCGGTCGATGACCCAGCCCGCGGGCCCCTCGTTCTTCTTTGACCCGTCCGCGCGTGGCGTCACGGGCAAGCAGGTGACGGCGCGCGCGTGCGCGAACATCGCGCTCGTCAAATATTGGGGCAAGCGCGACGCCGCCCTCAACCTTCCCGCGGCGGGCAGTCTGTCGCTGACGCTCGCGGGCCTTGTCACCGAGACGAGCGTGGTCTTCGATCCCGAGCTCACGCACGATGAGCTAGTCCTCGACGGACAGACCGCGGATGCGAAGCGGATGACGCCATTCCTCGATCTCGTGCGCGAGCTGTCCGGCATCACTGCCGGCGCGTGGGTGATCAGCCGCAATCACTTCCCGACGGCGTCGGGCCTCGCATCGTCTGCCTCCGGCTATGCCGCGCTCGCACTCGCAGCGACGCGCGCCGCCGGGCTCGATCTCGACGAGCGCGGGCTGTCGGTCCTCGCGCGCAGGGGCTCCGGGTCGGCGGCACGCTCGATCTACGGTGGGTTCGTGCGCATGGATGCCGGCGCGCGCAGTGATGGCGAGGATGCGTTCGCACGGCCACTCGCATCGCCGCTCCTCGATCGCGTGCGAATGGTCATTGCGGTTGTCGGCGGTGGCGCGCCTAAGTCACACGGCTCGCGCGATGCGATGGATCACGTCGCGGCAACGTCGCCGCTGTACGGCAGCTGGGTGTCACTCGTTCCGGGCGACCTCGTCACCGCGGAGGCCGCGCTCGCTGCAGGGGATATCGAA
>JAYVWH010000896.1:0-2015 GCA_043786265.1 Kofleriaceae bacterium
GCGATCCTGGCGCACCAGGAGAGTCACGTTCACGGCCGCGTCCCCGAGCTCGTGAAGGTCGACGAGATCCCATTCGACTTCGAGCGACGGATCATGTCCGTCGTCGTGCGTACACCCGAGGGCAACGACCGCATCGTCTCAAAGGGGGCACCCGAAGCGATCTTCCAGAGGTGTGTCGAGTTCAGGTTAGACGGCAAGCTCCTGCCGATGGATCACCCTCACATCGAGGAGCTGAAGAAGGAGTACGAGCTGTTGAGTGCCGACGGATTCCGCGTGCTGGCGATCGCGACGAAGGAGGCTCCGGCACACGGCACCGTCCTCGCTCACGGCACGCCCTATGGCAAGACCGACGAGTGTGAGCTGATCCTCGAAGGCTACGTCGCGTTTCTCGACCCACCGAAGGAGAGCGCCCTCGCCGCGATCGGTGCCCTCCAGCGCCATGGCGTCGTGGTCAAGGTCATCACAGGCGACAACGACCTGGTTGCACGCAAGGTCTGTACGCAGGTCGGGCTGGCCACCGATCGCGTCCTGCTGGGCGACGCGATCGAGAAGATGACCGACGCGGAGCTCGCGAACGTCGTTGAGGAGACTGTGCTCTTCGCGCGCGTGTCCCCCGCGCACAAGCAACGGATCATCAGGGCGCTTCAGTCACGCAACCACACGGTCGGCTTCATGGGAGACGGCATCAACGACGCCCCCGCGCTCCATGCAGCGGATGTCGGAATCAGCGTTGACACCGCCGTGGATATAGCAAAGGAGTCGGCCGACCTGATTCTCCTCGAGAAGTCGTTGCTCGTGCTCGACGAGGGCGTGCTCGAAGGCCGCAGCGTGTTCTCGAACATCATCAAATACGTACGAATGGGCGCATCGAGCAACTTCGGCAACATGTTCAGCGTCGTCGGCGCGAGCATCTTCGTGCCGTTTCTTCCGATGAGACCGATCCAGATCCTTGCCAACAACTTGCTCTACGACCTCGGTCAGGCGGCCATTCCGACAGACCGCGTCGATGCCGAGCAAATACAGATGCCGCGCGTATGGGACATCAAGGAGCTGAAGCGCTTCATCCTGTTTATCGGTCCATGTTCGTCGATCTTTGACTACTCGACGTATTTCCTCATGCTCTATGTCTTCAAGTGCTGGGACGTCTCGACGCCCGACGCCGCCACACACAGCCAGAGTCTATTCCAGACCGGCTGGTTCGTGGAGAGTCTCCTTACCCAGACCCTCATCATCCACGTCATCAGGACCAACAAGATCCCGTTTCTCCAGAGCCGAGCATCAAGCCTGTTGACGATCACGAGCCTCGTGATCGTCGCTATCGGGGTGGCGCTGCCGTTCACACCGATCGGTCGCTACCTCGGTTTCACGGCACTTCCGCCGCTCTACTGGCTCTACATCGCGATGACGTTGACCTGCTACCTGGTGCTCACCCAGGCGGTGAAGGCATGGCTGCTGCGACACCACTGGATCTGACCGCGGAATAGCGGAAGCTCAAGAAGCGAGCTTGACGAGGCTGCGGGTCCATCGCGCAACGACTCGTTCCTCGTCGGCAGGAATGACAAGAACCTCGCAATTTCCCGGGGCGTGGATCGCTGACTCGCCACCGCGGTTGCGTTGTTCCTCGAGCGAGACGCCGAGGAACTCGAGGCCGCGGCAAATGGCGGATCGGATCTCGGCCGAGTGCTCCCCGATCCCACCGGTGAAGACCAAGGTGTCGAGACCGCCAAGCACGGCCGCGAACGCGCCGATCGTCTTTCGGGCGTGATAGCAAAACGAGTCGACCGCAAGGGCTGCGCGCGGATCCACGGCGCGTGTCGCGAGGAGCTCCTGAACGTCTGCGGTCCGGCCGGAGAGCGCGAGCAGACCGGACTCGTGATTGAACAATCGCTCCAGGCTTCGTGCATCGTGACCATGATCGAGCAAGTACACGACCAGTCCGGGGTCGAGATCTCCAGGGCGCGTCCCCATGACGAGTCCGCCTGTCGGTGTGAAGCCCATCGTGGTCTCGATCGCCC
>JAYVWH010000897.1:0-3684 GCA_043786265.1 Kofleriaceae bacterium
AACCGGCATAGCCGGTCCTTGCGGCGACTGCGCATCGCCTTCGGCGCTGCTGCGCGAACCGGCATAGCCGGTCCTTGCGGCGACTGCGCATCGCTTAGCTCGGCGTGAGCGCGTTGTTCGCGGACTTGAGCAGAAAGGTCCGGATCAGCTCGTCGAGGTCGCCGTCGAGCACGCCGTCGACGTCGCTCGTCTTGACCTCGGTGCGGTGGTCGTTGACCTGCTGGTAGGGGAACAGGACGTAGCTGCGGATCTGCGAGCCCCACTCGATCTTGAGCCGCGCCCGTGCATCCTCGTGCGCCTTGGCTTCGCGCTTCGCGAGCTCGTAGTCGTAGAGCTTGGCGCGCAGCATCTTGTACGCGCGCTCCTTGTTCGCGTGCTGGCTGCGCTCGTTCTGGCACTGCACGACGATGCCCGTTGGCTCGTGCGTGATGCGGACCGCCGAGTCGGTCTTGTTGACGTGCTGACCGCCGGCGCCGCCTGCGCGATACGTATCGATGCGCAGGTCAACGGGGTTGATGTTGACTTCGATGTCGTCATCGATGTCGGCCGTCACGGTGATCGCTGCGAACGAGGTCTGGCGGCGGCCGGCACCGTCAAACGGCGACACGCGCACGAGCCGGTGCACACCGTTCTCCGCTTTGAGTAGCCCGTAGGCGAAGTCGCCGGTCACGACGAACGTCGCCTGCTTGATGCCGGCTTCCTCGGCGGGCGTCTCCTCGAGGACCTCGACCTTCCAGCCCTTGCGATCGCAGTAGCGAATCACCATGCGCATCAGCATCTGCGCCCAGTCGCTAGCATCGACGCCACCAGCGCCCGACGAGATCTGGACGATCGCGCCGCCCGGATCGAGATCGCCGGACAGCATGCGACGGAACTCGAGGTCATCGAGCGACTTGCGAATCCCTGCGACCTGGCCGGCCGCCTCCTGCGCGGACTCCTCGTCGCTTGCCTCCTCGGCGAGGTCGAGGAGGACCTCGGCATCGGACAGCGCGCGCACCTGGGCGTCCCACATCGTGACGACGTGCTCGAGCGATTTCTTTTCGCGCAGCAGCGTTTGGGCCTTCTTCTGGTCGTCCCAGAAGTTCGGACGCGACGCGATCGAGTCGAGCTCTTCGACCTTCAGGCGCTTGTGGTCGACGTCAAAGCAACCTCCGGAGCTCGGTCACCTTGCCGGACAGCTCCTTCAGTTGGGTGCGCACCGCACGCGTGTCGGTTCCTTCGATCGCCATGGCGACGGGTTCTATACCCTGGCGCGGCGCAGAGTGACAAGGTCGGCCCCGGTGCCCAGGGCGACCGGATACTTGCCGGTGAAGCACGCCGAGCAGTAGCCCTTGCCGGTGCTGTCACCCGAGACCGCGCCCACCATACCCTCATGGGAGAGGTACGACAGCGTGTCGCTGGTGACGTACTTGTTGATCTCGTCGACAGAGTGCGAGGCGGCGACGAGCTCGCTGCGCGTCGGCGTGTCGATGCCGTAGTAGCAGGGGTGCGTGGTCGGCGGCGCGCTGATGCGCAGGTGCACTGCCTTGGCCCCTGCCGCGCGCAGCATCTTGACGATCTTGCGCGACGTGGTGCCACGCACGAGCGAATCGTCGACGACGACGACGCGCTGGCCATCGACGATCGAGCGAACCGGCGACAGCTTCAAACGCACGCCGAAGTGGCGGATCGAATCCTGTGGCTCGATGAAGGTCCGGCCGACGTAGTGGCTGCGGATCAGGCCCATCTCGAACGGGATGCCGCTCTGCTTGGAGTAGCCGATCGCGGCGGGCACGCCGGAGTCGGGCACCGGAATCACGACATCCGCTTCGATCGGCGCCTCGATCGCGAGCTTCATGCCCATGCGCTCGCGCGCGCGATACACACTCTTGCCGTTCACCAGCGAGTCGGGGCGCGCGAAGTACACGTGCTCGAACACGCAGAACGTGGGCGCTGCGACGTCGGGAATGCGATGGGTGGTCATTCCACCCTTCTCGATGATGACGATCTCGCCGGGCTCGACCTCGCGCAGCAGATCGCCTTCGATCAGATCGAAGGCGCACGTCTCGCTCGACAGCACGTAGGCATCCTTGAGACGGCCGATCACGAGCGGCCGAAAGCCGTTCGGATCGCGCACGCCGATCATCTTGGGGCTGGTGCCATCGTTGGTCATCAAAATCAGCGAGTAGGCGCCACGGATGCGCTTGAGCGCGGAGATCAGCTTGCCGAGCACGTCGGGCTCGCGCGCCTTCGCCATCAGATGAACGATGACCTCGGTGTCACTGGAGGTCTGGAAGATCGAGCCACCGGCTTCGAGCTCGGCGCGCAGCTCGGTCGCGTTGACCAAGTTGCCGTTGTGCGCGATGGCGATCGTGCCGCCGGAGTACTCGAAGTAGAACGGCTGGGCGTTGCGAAGCTCCGAGCTGCCCGCAGTCGAATAGCGGACGTGGCCGATGGCGGTGGTCCCCGGGAGGGTCTTGAGGACGTCCCGGTTGAAGGCGTCATTGACCAGGCTCATGGCGACATGCCGGCGCAGCCGCCCGTCGTCCCCTGCGGCGACCAGCCCGGCCGACTCCTGGCCGCGGTGCTGGAGCGCGTGCATGCCCAGATACGCGATGTTGGCCGCTTCGTCATGACCGTGAATGCCGAACACCCCGCACATGGGCCTCCATTACCACGGGGGGCTGATCCCACCTACTCACTTCGATCAACTCCGCGACGCGGGCGCCAGGGAAACTTGTTACTTGGCGCGGGTTCACGTACCTTTTCGGTGCGTGCCACGTCTTCTTTGGCGCGATGCGCAGGGCATCGAGGGCTCCCTCGACTTGACCTCTACGGAGATCAGGGTCGGCCGCGCCATGGACTGCGCGATCCGCACCGACGACGCGATGGTGTCGCGTCACCACTCTCGGATCTTCTGGGGCGGCGGCGGCTACGTGCTCGAGGACCTCTCGAGCGCCAACGGCGTGTACTTCCAGGAGCAGCGGGTACAGAGCCACCTGTTCAAGCATGGCGATGCAGTGCGCTGCGGATCGCTGTGGCTGCGATTTGTCGATCAGCAGCAGCTCGCCGGCGCGGCTCCGGGCACGCCATCTCCGATGATGCAGCACCCCGGCATGGGCACGATCCCGTCCGCCGGGCCGACCGGTCACGTCGCGGCGATGGGGGGTCAGGCGCAGATGCCGGCGCAGGCGCCGCCCCAGATGGCACCGCCGGTGACGACAACGACGGAGTCGGACGTCGAGATCCGGGTGCTGCGCCGCCGCGTCGAGCAGCTGCAGACCGAGCTGCGCGTCTACCGCGCTCAGAAGTTCAACCAGGACACCGCCCGCCGCATGGAGGATCTCGAGAACGATCTGTCCATGATGGAAATCGAGCGCGACAACCTCAAGAACCGCCTCGACAAGGCCGAGCGCGAGCTCAAGCTCGAGGCCGGCAGCGTCAAGGTCAAGCGCGCGCTCGAGATTGCCGCGATGACCGCCGAGGCGGCTGCGTCGCTCAACGATCTGCTGTCGAGCCTCCGGATCGAAGTGATGGCAGCCGAGGGCGAGTTCGAGCAGTACGCGCACAACATTCCGCGCGCGAGCTTCGAGCTGATCCGCCAGTCGATGAAGGACGCGGCGTCGCACTGCGATGAAGCGCGAGAGCTGCTCCGTAAGCTCCGCGAAATCGCTGACTGATCGAGCTCCGCGAGCCGATCGGCTG
>JAYVWH010000898.1:0-2698 GCA_043786265.1 Kofleriaceae bacterium
CGCGGCGGTTGCGCGATTGCCGCTGGACGTCGCGCCGGCAACGACGATCGCATTTAGCAGCGGCGTAGCGGTTCACGCATTGCGATTCGCGGGCAAGACACCGATGCGCACGATCGTCGACTGGAAGCTCGATCCCGCCGCACGCCTCGGAGCGAGCGCTTCCTATGCGTTCCGCGAGGGTGTCGAGATCGGGCTCACAGTATCTGCAGACTACCTACTCCGTCGCCAAAGGTACGAGGTCGAGGGCGTGGAAATCCTCGTGATGACCCCGTTCCAGCTGATGGCGGCTATCTCACTGGCAATCCAGGTTCTGTAACCTTCGCGGCGACCAATGGCACTATGAGCTGTGGCACTGCAGCTCGTCGCGCCAGTTCCCCAGGATGATTTCGCGCTGATCGCGGCGTGCATCCGCGGTGAGGCGTCGGCGCAGCGCACGCTGTTCAAGCGCGAATACCAGCGCGTGTTCAGGACCGTCGCGCGCTTGATGGGCTCCAATCGCGACGTCGATGACCTGGTGCAGGAGACGTTCGTCTCTGTCTTCCGCGCGCTCGGATCGTTCCGCGGCGAAGCGAAACTCTCGACCTGGATCGATCGCATCGCCGTGCGCGCCGTGTTCCATCACCTGCGCGCGAAGAAGCGGACGGTCTCGCTCGACGCGGTGGGCGAGCTCGAGGACAGTGCTGCCGGCGTCGAAGGCAAGGCGCACGCCCGCGAGGGTCTGCGCCGCTTGTACGCGGTGCTCGCCGAGCTGACGCCTGACGCGCGAGCCGCATATGCGCTCTATGCGATCGACGGCCGAACGATTCCCGAGGTCGCGGCACTCACCGGCACGACGAAGATCGCCGCGAAGCTGCGGATCTGGCGAGCGCGCCGAGAGGTGTACCAACGAGCTGAGGCCGATCCGATCCTCGCGGACCTGGTGCAAGCGGGGAAGGTGGAGCGATGAGCCAGCCGGAGATTGATTTCGATCCAGTCAGCACCGACGCGCGACGCGACAAGAGCGAGCGTACGGTGCTCGCGCGACTCGCCGCGATCGAGGCTCTCGGCGAATCGGATGCAGTGATCGCGCAGTCGGCGCCTCGCTGGCGTTGGGCCGCAGTGGGCCTTGGGGCCGCTGCATTGGCAGCAGCGCTGTTACTCCTCGTTCTACGACGCGAACCCCACGTCGACCGCGTCGCGGAAGAACCGTCGCTTATCGTGACGCCCGTCGGGGGCAGTTCTAGGTTTACGGTTGCCGACGCGGTGATCGATGCGGGCGGTGATACCAGCGTCGAAGTAAAGCACGAACCCGGTGGCGCCACCGCGCTGCTCCTGGCGCGTGGCAGCGTCGATTGTGACGTCGCGCCGAAGCCGGGCCGTGCACCGTTCCGCGTGCTCGCGGGCGATGTGACCGTCGAGGTGGTCGGCACGCGCTTCTCGGTGACCCGGCTTGGTGCGAGTGTTCGCGTCGACGTGACGCGCGGCAAGGTTCGCGTCAAGTCACGCACTGAAGAGCGGCTGCTCGTAGCCGGGGCATCGTGGACGCCGGGCGTGATCGCTGCGGCTGACGCGCCCGCGCCCGAAAATGCGGCACCGGCGCCGGTCGCGAACGAAGGAGTCGTCGATCCGAAAGCGACCGAGTCCCCACCAATCGAGATGCCCACGGACGATGCCACGCCGACGACGCCAGCCGCGCCGCGGCAAACGTCACGCGCGGCGTTTGCGGCAGCGCAACGACTCGAAGCGAAAGACGCCACTGAGGCTGGGCGCGCCTATCGTGCGATCGCGAATGGCAAGGACGTCTGGGCTGCCCTCGCGCTCTACAGCTTGGCCGAGGTCGACGCCACGCGCGATGCCGTCGCAGCGCTTCGCGATCTCGACGAGCTTGCGAAGCGGTTTCCGCGCGGCGCCAACGCCGAGGACGCGGCGTGGCTGCGCGTCACTGTGCTACGCAAGCTCAAGCGCGACGCCGACGCACGCAAGGCGGCCGCCGCATATCTGCGCGAGTATCCTGGCGGTACGTACGTGACCGCCGCCGAGCGTCTCGCCTCCCCATGAAACTGCGCTGCTCACTGCTCGCGCTGGTCGTCACGCTGTGCGGTTGTATCCAGACCGTTCGCTTCGGTGATGATCCACTCGCGGGTATCACGTCGCTCGTCGTCACGCCTGCGGAGACGACGGTGACGATCACGGATCTCTCAGCTGCACCGACGTCGATCGAGTACATAGCGGTGGGCACGTTTGACGACGGCACCACGCGCGACGTGAGCGCGTACGTCGGCTGGGGCGTGGACAATCCAGGGCCCGGCTCGTTCATCGGTGACGGTCGCTACGAGACATCGCAAGCTGCTGCGGGCCATGTAACCGTCCGCGCCGTCGCGGGCCAGGTCGAGGCCAACGCGAAGCTAGACGTGGTTGCAACCGTCACGATCGTCGACGACGTCTTCCCGCCTCCGGTCGGTGCAGAGACCTTGTTCGCCGCAGGAACGCCCGTTATTGCCGCTGATCCGGCGCGGTCGCCGTTGCTGCTCTATCCCGCGTCCGATACACGTTTTCCGCAGGAGCTCGCACGCATCCTGTTCCAGTACACGCAGGGACGTACGAGTCACGACGCGTTTCGCCTGCGGTTCGAGTCCGACGTTCTGCATCTGACGGTGTTGACGGGCACGAACCGGTGGCAGCCTGACTCGAGCGTGTGGACGTTGATCGCGAGATCCCA
>JAYVWH010000899.1:0-1706 GCA_043786265.1 Kofleriaceae bacterium
AGCATGTTGTTGAACGACGATTCGTTCGCGGCGCTCTCCCACTCCGCGGTCGCCTTCGACTTGCACTCGCCGCCGCAGGTCTTCCCGACGCGGAAGTTGGTCGCAAATCCGAAGTCCTTGTTGCCCTCCGGAGGCTCGACGACGTCCTTGAGGAAGCCCGGTTTCCAGCCCTTGGGAGCGGCAACGCTGACGGGCTCGCGCTCGCCGATCTTCTGCACGGCGAACTCGATCTTGGCCTTCCATGGGGCGGGGATCGCAGCGTTTGCAGCAGACGCATCGGCGCTTGATCCGGTGGCGCTGTCGCCGCCCTTGTTTCCACAGGCGACGAGCGCGAGTCCCGAGACGAGCAGAGTGATGGTCCTGATCATGGCTTCACGGTTATCATCGGTAGCATGAATGCGACGTGCGCTGGAGTCGGCCTGTTCGGCATCGGCTTCGGCATGCTCAAGTATCGGCCGCGTCCGAACCGTTAGAGCAGGACCGCCGGCCAATGACCGAGACCGCCTTCACGTACACGGTGCGGATGCTCGTGTGTCCGAACTGCGGTGCGCCCGTCCGTGCGCCGCTCGCGGGTGGTGAAATCGAGTGCACCGACTGTCACGTGTTCAGTCTTTGCGACGTGCGCCGCGAGACCCCGGAGCGGATCCGACACACGGTCGACGCAGCCCCGGCGGATCCCGTCGACGAAACTACGCGTCACACCGCTCGACTACGTGCGCAGCGCGCTGACGTGACGCGGGTCAGTCCCTACGACATCAGCCGGATCCCCGCAGGGTTAGAGCGCTACGCCAGCGGCTCGCTCGACGGTAAGCTCGACAACGTGACGTCCGCGAGTGTGCCGGTGAGGCGCGGCGACACCGCGGTGATCGTCAGCGTGCCGCTGCTGGCAAGGTAGAACGCGGCGAAGTTTCCCTGCGCATTGACGTCGCTGAAGATCTCGACGAAGCCGCCGCACGTCGCGTAGGCAGCCTCGACTCCGCCGAGCTGGATCGTCTTCGGCGCGATGTCGCCGGGAGGCGAAGGCACCACGCCCGTCGATCAGCACGAGCTTGAACACATCCGGCTGCGCATCGCCGTTCAACGGATCGACATACTTCAGATCGACCGGCGGCCCCGGCTCCCGGGCGGCTGACGGAGAGCCAGCCACCACGACGCCGAGAGGCGCGGGGACGGTGCAGGACGAGGGCGCGGTCCCATCGACGGCGCCGACGGTGCCATCGACGAAGCCCCCGGCATCAAGGCCCCCCACCCCGACGCGGCGAGGAAGTGATGATCACGTGGCGCATGCCCGCGACCTTACGCAAGCGGCACGCCAGGCGTGCATGCCGAGCGTCGAGCCGTCATCGACCTCGATCGCACTGCGAGGCTCAGGGCCCCCTCACGCGATCGCAGAGCTCCGGACTAGACCACTCGGTCTACTCCGGGTACAACGAGTAGACCGAGCGGTCTATTTCTGCCGGCTCGATCAACAGGAGAAAACCATGCGAGTGAGCAAGCAAGACGTGGGCGTGAAGATGGAGATTCCGGGTGCGACCATTCGCCAGCAACTCGACTTCGGCGATGCGAAGGGCCTTGACAAGATCAGCGCCGAGTACTTCTCGCTCTCGATGGGCGTGGACACCACGCCGCTGTTTGAGGGTCTGGAAGGCAACGCTTGCCAGTGCCCGCATTGGGGCTATGTGCTGAAGGGCGTCATCCAGACGACC
>JAYVWH010000900.1:0-1867 GCA_043786265.1 Kofleriaceae bacterium
CGACTGTATTTACCGTCGGTGTCGAGACCACATTTGCTTCGATGCGGACATCGACTGACGTCGATCCATTATCGGCGAGCGTGACGGAGATGATACGCAGGCTCCCGATGACGACGCCGGTGACGGCCGGTGCGTGCACGAGGCGCGCTCGCAGGTCCGACGACACGTATGGCGTGAGCGCGATGAGCTGCGCTGGATTGCTACGCGCTCGCTGTGCTCGCGCGTAGAGCTGGAACGCGAAGTCCTCGAACGCGACCTGGGAGAACGCGGGATCGCGCGTGACTAGCGGCTGGAGGTCACGCGCGCTCGCAGGCACTGCCGGGAGCGCGCTTGACAGCGTTGCGCCGCTGTCACGGTTGCTGAGCGAGATGATGATCGCGATCGCGAATATCAACGCGAGCACGACCACCATTCCGTCGCCGCCACCACCACCGCCACCACCACTGGAGTAGCTGTGGCTACCACCGGAGTAGCTGTGGCTGCCACCAGAGTAGCTGTGGCCGCCGCCAGGTCGCGCATCGGCCGTGGTCGCGATGCTGAACGCGAGGATGACTCCGACGACGAGTGCGAGGATCCAGCGCATCAGCTCGCGCTCCGGCGCTGGTGGGGCGGCGTGGAGAACACGTGGATCGCGTTCGCGAGCTCGTCGGTATCATCGGCGCGACGGGGCAGCGTCTTGCCGAGGTCGCCAGCGAGGTTCGCGAGCTCCTTACCGAACGCTTCAGCGCCTTGCGGCAGCCGCGCTTCGAGCGTACCGGCCCATGCGGCGAGCACCTCGATGCCGTGATGCTTCGTGACGCCGAGGTCGGCGACGATCTCGACCATCCGCTCGCGCAGTGCGATGTAGACGAGGATACCCGTGCGATCGCGCGTGCCGTGAATGCCACGCTCGACAAACGCGGCATACGCCGCCTCGCGGACATGCTCGTAGCGCAGCCACGATGGAGACAGCCAGCGATACAGCGGGGGGATAGCCTCGACGAGCACTGCGCCGAACAGGCCCGCGAACATCGGCAGCACGAAGATCTGCCACAGCGTGAACTCGATCGGGCTGAACAGCGCGAAGCCAAGGATCGCGAACGCGGTCACGATTCCGACGACCGCGTGCTGGATCAGCGCGTATCGCGCGCGCGGCCGGATCGCGACGACGATCTCCGCAGAAGACGCCGCCTCGATGGTCGCGACCGCGTCCTCGATCGCTCGCTCGCCCGCTTCCGTCAGGAACGTCATGCGCCGATTGTAGACCCTACTCCTGCAGGAGTGCGACGAGTCGGCGGACGCCGTCCTCGGGGAACGCGTTGTAGATGCTCGCGCGCAGGCCGCCGACGGAGCGGTGACCGCGCAGGCCGCCGAGACCCTCGGCCTCACAGCGTGCGAGCAGCTGCTCCTCGAGGTCCTTGGTCGCGCCACGGAAGGTCACGTTCATCATCGATCGGCTCTCGGCAGTCGCGTGGCCGCGCCAGACTTTGCTCGCGTCGAGGGCGTCGTAGAGGAGCTTCGCCTTGCGCGCATTGCGCTCTGCCATCGCGTCGAGTCCGCCTTGCTCGAGGATCCACCGGCATACCTCGCCGATCATCCACACGCCGAACGTGTTCGGGGTGTTGTGCATCGAGCGCTCGGCCTCGTACGTGCGGTATTGCGCGAGCGGCGGTAGCTCGGTCGAGCCGGTCGCGATGAAGTCCTTGCGCGCGATCACGAGCGAGATGCCGCTCGGGCCGAGGTTCTTCTGCGCGCCGGCGTAGATCAAACCGTGACCGTCGAGCGGTAGCGGCCGGCTGAAGATGTCGCTCGATGCATCGCAGATCAGCGGGGCAGGGGGATTGGCGGGCGGAGCCTTCCACTGCGTGCCGTAGATCGTCTCGTTGCT
>JAYVWH010000901.1:0-10687 GCA_043786265.1 Kofleriaceae bacterium
CAGCGGTCGATACTTGTCGACGTCCGCGTCGAAGATGCTGCCGACAACGGGTGTCTCCGGGTTGCCGGAGACCAGTCGGAACGTCGAGCCGAGCTCCCAGCCGTGCCCGAGCTTCTCCATACCGGACACAGCAAGGATGTGGGTCTGGTCGTAATCGAACAGCCGCCACGTGCCGCTGTCGTTCCGCTCGCTGCGCGACAGCGAGTACGACAGAAACCCGGAGAACCGTCCGCCGGGTTGCCAGCGCCCCACCACCTCGACGCCGTAGATCCGGCCGCTGCCCGAGTTGTCGCGCATCCCCGACGCGCCCGCGACGATCATCTTCTCGAGGTGCTTGTAGTAGCCCTCGACGCCGAACGACACGCGCTCGCTCAGCCTGTGGTCGAAGCCCAGCCCGTAGTGAGCTGCGTGCTCTGCGCGCAGGTCTGGGTTACCGATACCGCGAAGGGCCTCTCCTTCGGCGGGCGGCTGGGAGAATTGCCCGACGCCTCCCTTGAACGTCGTCGCGCCGACCGTGTAGCGCGCCGTCGCGCGCGGATCGACGGCCCACTCCGAGATCTCGCCGAACCGGTCGACGCGCACACCGGCGGTGATCGCGAGTGCGGGCAGCGGCCTCACCTCGGCTTCGACGAAGGCCGCCGGGCGGAACATCGTGCCCCTGCCAGCGAAGTGCGCGTTGTTCATCGCATCGGGAAGCGACTTGTCAGGGTTGCCCTCGGTCTGGGGCACCGGTGGCGCGTTGTAATTCATGTCGACAACCACGCGCTGCACGTCGATTCCCCAGCGCAGGTCGAAGCGTTTCGCGATCGCCGCCTTCCAATCCGCGCGGCCGAATACGTCGAGCACGTCGGCATCGATGGCCAGAGCGGCGCCGAGACCGATCTGATACGTGCGTTTGCCAGCGATGAGCGAGACGGACTGATCGACGCTGGGCCACGTGTGGGTCCAATCCGCGCGGATCCGGTTCATCGTGTTGGCCAGGCCAATGCGGTCCCGGTTCGTCGGGGCACCGCTCGGATCGGCGATGAGTACGCGCAGGTCGTCGGTGCTGCCGTATCCGATCAACCGGACCTTGTCGTGCGCGTCCGGCTTGTACATCACGATCGCCTGCCAGTCGCTGTACACCGGGGTCGCCGCGATACCGGCGCCCGTGGATTTCAGCACCGGGCCAAGCCAGGCATCCATGTAGCTGCGGCGCGCCGCGATCGCAAATGACGCCTTGTCCCCGATAGGCCCCTCGGCCAGCGCAGAGGCGTCGATCATGTTGACGTCGGCGATGGCATGGTAGGCGTCGGTGCGCGGATCGCGAAGCTCGGCCTCGATGACACCGCCGATCCGGCGGCCGTAGTGGGTCGAGAAGTTCCCGGGATACAGGTCGACCCGCTTGAGCAGCGAACCGTTGACGAAGCTCGTCAGCCCGCCGAGGTGATAGAGCTCGTAGACGGGAGCACCGTCGAGGAAGACCTGGCTATCCCCGGGGGCGCTACCGCGAACGATGATCATGCCGAGACCGTTGGGTGGGCGGGCGACGCCGGGAAGCAGCTCCACGGCGCGAAGCGGATCGCCGCGCGTCCCCGCGACCTTCGTCATCTCCTCGGCTTCGATCGAGCGGCGGGTGATCTCGCGCTCCGGTGCCGCGATCGTCGCTACCGCACCGTACGTTCCGCTGTCCTCGCGCGTCGCGCTCGGGGTCAGACGGTAGGTCACCTGTGCGGCCTCTCCGAGGACCACATCCTCGTCCTGCGCGAACGTGCCGTGATCGATGGCGGCGATCGCGATGTGGTACCGGCCCGCGGGCAGCTCGTCGATGGTGAATGCGCCGCTCTCGTCGGTAGTGACCCGATGAATATTCGCGTCGGCACCGGTCGCAACGACCTCGACGCCCGCGAGCCGGCTGCCGTCCGCCCGCGACAGGAGGCGCCCTTCGATTCGTCCCGTCGTGACGACGGCTGGCGATGCGGCCGTCGGAACGTCGAGCTTGAAGGTGTAGCGGTACTGGACTTTCGCTGCGATCGGCTGGCCGTCCTTCGTCGCGGGTGTGAAGACGAACTTCTGAACTGCGGCGAGCGCTGCCTCGTCGAACCCATCGCCAACCGGCGCGAGCACGCGTGCCTCGCGCACGAGTCCGTCCGCGCCGATGACGATCTCGAGATCGACAGCGGCTTCGCGCCCGGCCTCACGCGCCGCCTGCGGGTACTCCGCCTTCACATACGTGGCGACGGCCGGTGGTGTAGGCGCGAGTTGGGCCTGTGCCGCGGCGGTCGCGACGAGCGTTCCGAACACAAATGCCGCGATTGCCGTTCGAAGCTGGTGCATGCCCGAGCCCAAGAGCACCCGCCATGCCACGCACGTCTCGTCGAGTTTCGCGGTGTTCCGTCTCGGCCGCGCGGACACCTGCTCGCCTGGTGGACACGTGTCCGGACACCGACTGGACGTATGATGGCCACCCCGTGGATCTCCATCAGCTGAAGA
The DNA here is from genome assembly GCA_043786265.1 of Kofleriaceae bacterium. Taxonomy (GTDB): domain Bacteria; phylum Myxococcota_A; class Polyangia; order Haliangiales; family Haliangiaceae; genus JABFXX01. The sequence continues at coordinate 2,473 of JAYVWH010000901.1, forward strand.
CCTTCGTCGTGGTCGCTCGCGAAGGCAGCATCACGCGCGCTTCGGAGCTCTTGCGACCCGCTCCAGCCTGCGGTGAGCGCGCATATCAAAGCGATCGAGGACGCGCTCGACGTACAGCTGTTCGAGCGCACGGCACGTGGCATGAGTCTGACCGCCGAGGGGAAGCGGCTACTCGCCAAGGCGGAACAGACCCTCGGTGCACATCAAGAGCTGATCGACGAGGCCACCCGTGAGCGTCGTCACTCACACCGTTTTCGGCATCGGCTTGTACATCTCGGCTCTTGCGGTCGCGCACGTTGCACGCTTCTAGGTCGGGTGGCTCCAACGAGATCGGGCACCTACCTGGTGGCAATTCGGGTCGCCGCTTGAAACTTCGTCGTCGCGGGTGTTTGCTCCTCACAGCCGTGCGCAACTTGATCCTGCTCTCGTTAGTGGCTGTCGGTTGTGGCACGACGGGACCGCCGTCCGTCGCGTTCATGTCCCCAGCGCCTGGCGCGAGCTTCACGCGGGATGCGCTCGCCGAGAACGGCGCACTGGTCGCGAGCGTGCCGGTCAAGCTCGACATTGGCGGCGATGTCGCACGCGTTGCGCTGACCCGCGGCGATGTTGCTATTGGCGATGCGAGCGACGACGGCGCGCTGACCGCGCAGCTGCGCACCGGTGGTGCCGCTACGCTGACGGCTACGGCATTCGACGGCGCGGGGATCGTGCTCGCCACCGCGAGCGTCGACATCGCGATCGCAGAGCCGCAGGCGGCGACCTGCCACGACTGGCTCGCGCTCTATCACCTCGACTACAGCGCGGGGCCCAAGAACCTCGGCGTCGCCGATCCAGTCACGGTGAAGACGCCGATCAATGGCGTCGACTATCGCTTTAACGGCAGCGCCGACGTGCGGACGACGCTGTACGGCGATTGCGCGCTGCTGAAGTCGCTCGCCGAGGCGACACCGATCATGCGCGATCACGACATCGTCGAGCTGATCGACATCGGCGTCTATAACTACCGTTGCATCGATCAGTCGCTCAGCCCGCCGAACTGCTCGATGTCGCAACACGCGTACGCCAAAGCGATCGATATCGCTGCCTGGAAGACCAGCGACGGCACCAAGTACTCCGTGCTCACCGACTGGTTGATCGATCCGTCGACCACGACTTGCTCGGCGAGCACCAGCGGCGACAAGGACATGTTCCTTCACACCGTGATTTGCGCGCTCAAGGCGGCCGATGTCTGGAACATCGTGCTCACGCCGAACTACAACTCCGCTCACCGCAACCACTTCCACGTCGACCTCACGCCGAACGCCGACACGATCAAGCACGATGCTCCCCGGTTCGATCCTCGATTGATCATCGACGAGCCCACCGCCGAAGCGTTGCTCGCGGACTGATGCTGCGCGCCGCGCTTACGTGTTGCGCGCTCATCGCCTGCAATGGCGGTGCGCCCGACGAGGACAAGCGTGCACCGGCGCCCGCGCCGCTCGCGCTCGCTGAGCCCACCGATGCCGCGCCGCCAGACGCGCCGAGCGCGCCGTGCTTCGCGCTCCCGTTCACGGCCGACGCCGAGCGTGCGGGTATCCGCCGCCTCGCTCATCGACCGACGATGTGGCCACGAGGCAACGCAACTCCGACCGGCGTCGCGGTCCTGACCGTCGACCGCCCGACCGAGCTGCACGGCCTTCACCCGGCGTCACCGAGCGAGCCGATCCGTGTCCCCGACATCGGGGCGGGCGCGGTCGCATCGATGGCAAAGGTCCAGGGCGGAAAAATCAGGGTGACAGCGCCCGCGTTCCTCGACGGCTCCGTACTGGAGATCACGGGCGACAATCCGTGATCGCAGCCGTGGGCCCGCGCGGGGTCGATGCACTCGCGCACTACCTGTCGCGCTACGCGATGGGACGTGTCGCCGATTTAGACACCGGTCGCTACGACATCACGCAGCTGTCACCGGTCTCGATCATCAGCGATGATCTCGACGGTGATGGTGTCGTCGACCTGGTCGCGCAGGCGCGAATTACCTATCGACTGCCCGAGGCTGGCCACCAGAGGAAGCCATACCTGCCACCGATCGATCTCGGTGTCATCTGGGGCAAGCGCGACGTCGTCGCGTCGTCAACATTGCCCTCGACCGCGTTGCTCTATCTCGTCGCGCCGTCGCTCGCCGGTGGCAAACCGATGCTCGTGTCCGCGGACGGCGCGCGCATCGTGATTGATGGCGACAAGCTGACCGCACTTCCTGTCGAGCATCCGGCCGATGGCACGCCGAGCTGCCTGCAGACGTCAGCGACCGAGCCGGCGCGATTCCGCGCGCGTTGATCACCTCCCCGTAGGTCTTCGCCGACGTCGCCCTCTCCGCCGCGGTCGGCCCCGACCGTGCGAAGTCGAGCTTAGTAACCTCTCAGCAACGCTTGGACCGAGGAGTCGCCAGCGACGCGCCGACGTCGTTGATCGGTACGCAGACCAACCAATGGTACAAGCAAGCCGTGATCGACCTCGATGCGTATCTCGCTCGGATTGGCTACACCGGCTCGCGCGCGCCGACACACGCGACGCTGAATGCGTTGTCTGCGGCCCACGTTCAGACCATTCCGTTCGAGAACATTGACGTGTTGCTCGGGCGGCCGATCGAGCTGGAGCTGGCCGCTCTCGAGCGCAAGCTCGTGCACGAGCGCCGCGGTGGCTACTGCTTCGAGCAGAACACGCTGTTCCTCGCGGTCCTCGACCAGATGGGCTTCACCGTGCGGCCGCTGTCCGCGCGCGTTCGTTATCAGCGACCACGCGACTTCACCCCTGCGCGCACACACATGTTTCTTCGCGTCGAGCTCGACGAGCCCTATCTGGCCGACGTCGGAGTCGGGGCGATGTCGCTCACGAGCGCCCTTCGCCTCGCCGAGACCGGGGAGCAGACCACGCCCCACGAACCACGGCGCCTCCTGCGCGAAGGCGGTCTCATCTATCACCAGGTGAGGTTTGGCGACGCCTGGCAGGACGTCAACGAGATCACGCTCGAGGAGATGCCGGTCATCGATCGCGTTGTTGCCAACTGGTACACGAGCACGCACCCGAGCTCGCACTTCAAGAACCGGCTGCTCGTTGCTCGTGCCGCACCGGATGGAGGCAGGATTGGTCTCGCGAATCGCGAGCTCTCGATCCGTGCGCGCGATGGTGTGGCGACGCATCGCACGCTTGGATCGAACGAAGAGCTCATCGAAGTGCTCGCCGAGTATTTTGGCATCGAGCTTCCGGCGGGCACGCAGATCACGTGGGCGGGCGCTTGAGCCGCGGTTTCAACGAGCCGCGAGCTGCTCGAGCGCCGTCCGCACGACCTCGTTGATCTGGCGCTGCTGCGAGACGGTCGCGATCTCGAGCCCGAGCGCCATGGTCGGCGTCTCGTGCCCGCCCGTGCGCTGGTTCGGTTTGAGCGGCGCACGTCGCCAACCTTCGTTCCGGTGGCTGCGCGGTCCGGCAGAGCCGGACCTTGCTAGTTCTCGATCGCTTCGAGCAGCTCGCCGACGATCTCCTCGACGCGGATCGCGAGCTTCTTCGGCACTGGCGAGCCGTCTTCCGCGATCATCGACGACAGCTTGCGGGCGGTCTGCGCGATGCCGCTGCGCAGCTTCTCGCGGCGATCCGCATCAGTTTCGGGGAATGCGATCGCCTTGAACTGCTTCGCGAGCAGTGGCGCGTCGGCGCCTTCGTCGAAGGCGACGCGCTGGATCGTCTTGAGCGTGTCGGCATCGGCGGCGCCGCGTGCCGTCGCCTTCTGCACGAACTCCACGGCAGGCAGCGACGGGATCGGCTCGAAGTCTTCCTCGCCGACGAACTGCGACGCACGCGCGCGCTCGATCACGCGCGGTGCACTGGTCTCGAGGAAGCGGTAGCTGCCGAGCAGCTTGGCGACCGTCGAGCCGCGCAGGTGGAGCTCCTTGCGGCAGTACGCGTCGAAGTCGGGGAAGCCCCAGGCCTGCCAGGACTGGTTTCCCTGGACCTTGGTGAGGGCCTCGGCGAGCTCGAGCCAGGTGCGCTTGAACTGGCGCGCTTTCTGGAGTGTGTCGCTCCGGAGGGGATCGTTTTGGACCGCGATCATTCGGTCTTCCATCTGTCGGTCTGTCTTCGTGAGAATGTTGGCGCCCATCGCGAGGACCCTAGAAGGGGGGTCTGATCTGCGGTGCGATCTCTCGAAAAACTGAGACGTGAGCTCACGATCTCGCTGGGTTACACTTGGCCCGGTCCCTGCTGCTTCCTGGTCCTGTCGTGCGCGCACCCCTCCTCGCCCTCCTGATCGCCCTGTCCGGCTGCCCCCAGGGCGTCGGCGAGCGCGGGCTCGCGAGCGAAGACGGCGCAGGCAGCGGCAGCGGTTCCGGCACCGGTCAGGGCCTCGCACCAAACTGCAACCGCGACGCGGATTGCATCGTCGCGGCACCGAAGTGTTGCGACTGTCCGACGCATGCGGTGCCGGCCAACGACCCGGCGCAGAACGCGTGTCTCGACGTCCAGTGCGGCCCGATGTCGTGCGGCAGTCCGATGCAGGCGGCATGCAACGCGGGCTACTGCACGCTCGAGTGCGTCGCGGTCGCGTGTGATGCGAGCGCGTGTCCCAATGGCTTCGCCACCGACGGAAACGGCTGTCTTACGTGCGAGTGCGCGGGGATCGCCGACGTCGGCAGCGAGTGCACGGGCGATAGCGATTGTGCGCGCGTGCGAGATGACTGCTGTGGCTGTGCCAACGGTGGCTCGGACACCTCGGTGCCCACCGGCCAGGTAGCGAGCCACGAGGCGATGCTCGCGTGCCCGGCCACGCCGACCTGCCCGGGCGGAAATTCGTGCGCTTCCGATCTCGCGGCCCGCTGCGTCCAGGGCTACTGCGGCCTCGTGGCAGGGGCCCTGCCGGCCAATGCCTGTGGTCGCGCCGATCTGCCTGCCTGTGCAGCCGGTGAAGCGTGTTACGTGAACGCCAGTGATCCGGCCACGATGCGCGGTGTGGGCATATGTCAGCCTTGAGGCCGGGCAGACCCTTCGCCCCCGACGACGCGTTATAATCACCACCTCATGAGTTTTGACCCTCCTGCATCGGGGTCGTTCCCGCAGGCTCCTCCCGCGCCATCTCTGATCGGCGAGGTTCTCGACGGGCGTTACAAGGTCTTCAAGAAGCTCGGCGAAGGCGGCATGGGCGAGGTCTTCGCGGCCGAGCACGTGCACATCGAGAAGCGCTTCGCCGTGAAGCTGCTCAAGGCCGAGATTGTCTCGAACCCAGAGGCAGTGAAGCGCTTCCAGCAGGAGGCGCGATCGAGCTCGTCGATCAAGCATCGCAACATCATCGGCGTCGAGGACTTCGGTCGCCTCGCTGACGGCCGCATCTACATGTGCATGGAGCTCCTCGACGGTGCTCCGCTCAACGAGATGATCGCGCACCCGATGGGTGCAGACCGTCTGCTCAACATCCTGATCCAGTCAGGTCACGGGCTCGCCGCCGCGCACGCCAAGGGCATCGTCCATCGCGACATGAAGCCCGAGAACATCTTCGTCACGCATGAGGGCAATCCTCCGAACGACGTGCCGAAGCTGCTCGACTTCGGTATTGCCAAGGTCGCCGGCAACGAGGGGCAGAACAACCTGACCCGCACGGGCACGATCTTCGGGACCCCGTTCTACATGGCGCCCGAGCAGGCGCTCGGAAATCCCGTCGACGCCCGCACCGATATCTACGCGATGGGCGTGATCATGTACGAGTGCTTCGCCGGCTCGCTGCCGTTTCAAGGCGAGTCGTTCATGGGCATTCTCACGCAGCACATCACGACGCCCCCCGAGCCTGTCGCGCAACGCGCGGCGAAGGCGGGACGCGCGCTACCGATGGGTGTCGCGGAGATCATCACGAGGTGCATGGACAAGGATCCCGCCGCGCGGTTCCAGACCATGGACGACCTCGTCAACGCGCTGATCCCGGTCTACCGCTCGATCGCCGGCGCTGGCATGAGCACGTACATGGAAGCGTTCCCCGTCGGGAGCGCGCAGCACACGGCGCAGCACACGCCGGGCCCGATGGTCCGTGGCGGGGCGACGAATCAATCGGCGACGGTCGCCGCCCACACGCCGCCGCCGTTCGCGATGGGCTCGGCCGCGCCCCATCAGTCGCAGCCGATGGCGCCGATGCACGCGCCGACCGGGCAGGGCGCAGCGCTCGGGCAGTCGGGCATGTACGACCCGTCGAGCTCGTCGATGGTCGCGCCGAAGAAGAGCAAGACAGGTTTGATCGTCGCGTTGATCATCTTGCTCGCGGCTGGCGGTGGCATCGCGGCCGTCGTCGTGCTCGGCGGCAAGAAGAAGACGGACGGCGCGGCCGGTGGTACGGGCGGCAGCGATGGGAGTGCAGAGGTCGTTGCCGACAAGGGCAGCGGCGGTTCAGCGGGCGGAGTGCTGCCCGACAAGGGTTCGGCGGCGGTTCCCGACAAGGGCTCTGCGGTCGTTCCCGACAAGGGCTCGGACGCGGTTCCCGACAAGGGTTCCGCCGACACCGGCTCCGGGAGCGCGGACGTCAAGACCGGCAGTGATGGCAGCGCTGGCACCACGCCCCCGGATAACGAGGGTACCGGGAGCAACGCCGGGAGCAACAACACCGTCGACACCGCGCCCAAGACGGCGCAGGTCTTGATCCTCACCAACGTCAACAAGTTCGACACGTTCGAAGGCGTCAAGAAGCTCGGGTCGGGCCCGAACAACATCACGGTCACGCTGGGAACGCCGCGTACGCTGACGCTCAAGGCAAAGGGCTACGAGTCGATGACTATCACCGTCGATGGCTCGCAGGGGACCGTGACGACCATGCTCAGGAGCTGGGGCGGCACCACGACCGTGAATACCGGCAACACCGGAAATACCGGCACGCCGCCGCCGAAGAAGGACTGCTCGAAGGCGCTGCTCGATCCGAGCAGCGAGACTTGCCGTCAGCAGTACTGCAAGACGCACGCATCCGAAGTCAGCTGTATGGCTGAATAGCCATCGCGGTGGCGCTCGTCACCGCATGTGGCAGACCAGATCAGACACACTCCAGAGGTCCCATGCGCCAACCTGCCACTCGCTTCGTGCTCCTGTTCTTCATGGCGCTATTCGTCGGTGCAATGTCACCACGAGAGGCGGCAGCCGACGCGCGCAGTGATGCGAAGGCGCATTACCAGGCGGGCGTGAAGTCATACGCCGGAGCGGACTACCGCACAGCGATAAAAGAATTCTCGGCAGCGCAGCAGCTCGCGCCGGCGGACCTCAACAACTACAACCTCGCGCTCTGCTACGACAAGCTCGGCGAAGCTGAGCCCGCGATCCAGTACTACAAGGAGTATCTCGCGAAGGTCCCCAACGCAGACAAGCGGACGGAGATCGAGGCGAGCGTCGCGCGACTCGAGGGTGCGTTGCAGTCCGCGGCGACGAAGCGCGCCGAGGAGGTCAAGCGCTCCGAGGAGGCGCGCAAGGCCGAGCAAGCGCGGCTCGACGAAGAGATGCGCAAGGCAGCCGAGCAAAAGAAGATCGATGACGCAAAGGCCGGCGCGACCGTGCCGGTTCCACCCACGGGTGGTGGCACCGCGACTCCGCCGCCGACCGGTGGTACGGGCTCGACCGATCGGAGCGTCGGTAGCAGCGGCACGCCGGGCACCGGTCAGGTCGTGTCGACGGGTGATGCGCAGCTTGATCGCGCGTCGGCGATCGACATCAACGCGGTTCGCGATCAACGCGTCGGCATGGGCACCGCGGATCCGCGCGGCGGCAACGGTCCCGCCGGAGCGCAAGGCGCACAGGGCCCGCAAGGTCCGCAGGCCGGTGTCGGCGCGCAGGCGAGCACGAATGCTCCGAACCGAGGCACGGCCCCGGATCCCAATGCGCCCGTCGATCAGCCAAAGAAGGCGACCCCGATCTACAAGAAGTGGTGGTTCTGGGCCGTCGTCGCTGTCAGCGCGTTCGTCGTCTATCAGATCGTGACGACCGACTCGAATGCGAGCACGACGCGCCAGGGCCTCGACACCACGTACGCCCGTCCGGTGCCATCAGCGCCCGACACCCGTGGCGTGCCGATCTTCAGCTTTTAACCCCGATCTGCTTCCCCAAAACACCTCTGCGAGAAGCGCCTCGCGACGGCGTGACGCGCCGCTCGCGCCGCCCGTGACGGACGACGGCCTCGACGGACGACGAGGACGACCGCGACGCGCCGACCGCGCCGACCGCGCCGACC
>JAYVWH010000902.1:0-5716 GCA_043786265.1 Kofleriaceae bacterium
GCCGCTACGAACGCCGCAGCCGCGCGATCGCTGACCGGAACATCGGCCAGCCGGCGACGCATCGTGTCGAGTGCCCAGCGCAGGTTGATCGCAGTTGGACGCGTCGCGGCGAGGACGTCGATCGCCGCGTCGAGCGACCTGGGATCGTGACGCAGCGCGATCGCGACGCCGTAGGCAGCGGTCGCACCGATCAGCGGCGCGCCGCGGATGTGCATGTCACGGATCGCGCGCGCGACTTCGCCGAGCTCGGCGAGGCGCATCCATTGGATCGCGTAGGGCAGCGCGGCTTGATCGAGGACGTTGACCGAGACCTTGTCGTCAGCCAGCTCGATCGTGCGCCGCCAGCGGCCCTCAACCTTCATCTTCGGTGAACCCGCACAGCGCATGGACCTTGAGCCCGCGCGTCTGGATCCGATCGCGACCCGGCAGGTCGAGCAGCTCGATCAGGAACACGCACTCGACGATCGTCGCGCCCATCTGCTCGACGAGCGAGACCGCCGCGAGTGCGGTACCGCCAGTCGCGAGCAGGTCGTCGACGATGACGACGCGTTCACCCTTGGTGAGCCCATCGACGTGCGCCTCGATGCGGTTGGTGCCGTACTCGAGGCCGTAGTCCTGGCCGATCGTCTTCGACGGCAGCTTGCCCGGCTTGCGAACCGGCACGAAGCCAGCACCGATCTGGTGCGCGATCGCCGCGCCGAAGATGAAGCCGCGCGCCTCGATGCCGACGACCTTGTCGACCTTGCCCGCATAGCGATCGCTCATCACGCTGATCACGTGACGGAAGCCCGCGCCGCTCGACAGCAGCGGGGTGATGTCGCGAAACATGATCCCTTGCTTGGGGAAGTTCGGAACGGTCCGGATCAGGCTCTTGAAGTTCACGCGGCACCTCCTTTGCGCAGCACGCGGCTCGCAACAGCGTCCAGCTTCTTGACCAGCTCGGGGTCGCGCGCATCGGGCGCCGTCATCACTGCAAACTCGAGCGCGCGATCGCAGCCATGCGCGCACGGCGCGGTGTCGGCGCCGATGCGCGGGATCACGTGGGTGAGCAGCTTGCGGGCATTCTCGCCGTTGTGATGCATGACCTTGATGACGTCCGACACCTGCACGTGATCGTGGTCGGGGTGCCAGCAATCGAAGTCCGTCACCATCGCGACGGTCGCGTAGCAAATCTCGGCCTCGCGAGCCAGCTTGGCCTCGGGCATGTTCGTCATGCCGATCACATCGGCGCGGAAGCTGCGGTGCAGCTCGCTCTCCGCCATGCTCGAGAACTGCGGCCCTTCCATCACGACGTAGGTGCCGCCCTTGTGCGCGCCAAGGCCGAGCGCGGTCGACGCGTCGGATAGGTGATCGATCAGGCGGCGGCATGTGGGGTGCCCCATCGACACGTGTGCGACGAGGCCTGTGCCGAAGAACGTCTTGGGCGTGCGCAGCGTGCGGTCGATGAACTGGTCGACGAGCACGAACGTGCCAGGCGGCAGATCAGCGCGCAGCGAACCAACCGCGCTGACGGACACGATCGCGGTCACACCGAGGCGCTTCATCGCGTCGATGTTCGCGAGGAAGTTGATCTCGTGCGGCGGGATGCGGTGACCGCGGCCGTGGCGCGGCAAGAACACGACGCGCTGCTCGCCGAGCCGGCCGGTCAACAGCTCGTCGCTCGGGGTACCGAACGGCGACTCGACCTTGACCCACTTCTGATCGCTCAAGCCTTCGAGCGAGTACAGCCCCGACCCGCCCACGACGCCGATCACGGTCGAGGTCGACATATGGGTGGGCGTACCACGACAAAGCGCGTGAACTCCACGTGAACAGCCACCGGGGTTGGACGCTGCCGGGAAATACTGGGTTCGTGCCGATCGTGAAGATCATTGCGGGACTGACGGGGGCGGCGGACGCCGAAGCGGTGGGGAGTGCGGTCACCGCGATCGGCCGCGACGTTTTCGGAGTGCGCGAGTGTGGGCTGTCGTGGCAGCGGTCGCCTGGAGTACTACCGTGGTGGGTCCGCGAGCCGGCCGTGTTCGAGCGCTTGTTCCGCGCGATGAAGGAGGACTACGCGCCGGTCGGCCAGCACCCGGACGAGCACGGTGTTCACAAGCTCGTGCTGCCGGTCATCGAGCCGGCCGGCATCCTCGGTGCGGTGTGTGTCGGGCATGACGCGCCACTATCGCCGCCGATGATTCGCGACTTATCGACGCTCGCGGCCCACGTGTCGGTCCGCCTCGTTCAGCTGGGCGCACGCGCCGTCAACGAGCACGCGCTTGGCCGGCTGACGCGGCGCCAGACCGATGTCGCGCTGCTCGCTGCGCAGGGGCGGCCCAACGCGGCGATCGCCCTGTCTCTCGGTCTGTCCGAGAACACGGTCAAGAAGCACCTCAAGGACATTTTCGACGAGCTAGGCGTCAGCAATCGCACCGAGCTCGCGATCCGTGTCGGGCGTGTCGACGGTCAGCTGCGGCTGGCGAGCGGGGATCGATAGGCGCTGTCCTCGGCGCGACGTGCGCGCTCGCCGAGCGCGCGACACACGCTTGACGCGAGGCCGGGCACATCGTCCACGAGCTCCTCGAAGTCAACGCGCTCGAGCCGGATCGCTCGCACGGCGCGTACCACCTCGACATCCGCGGGTGCGGGCAGCGGCGCGACGCACGCAAGCTCGTCGACGACCTCGCCTTTGACGATGCGGCGGTCGCCGACCTTGAGCTCGCCATCATCGACGATGATCAATGCATCGATCGGATCGCCCGACGTAACGAGGACGGTCCCTTCCTTTGCCGTGATCCAGTGCGCGCGCTCGGCAACATCGGCAAGCTGCCGTGTCGACAGCGACGCGAGCAGCGGAACGCGCCCGAGGACGATCAGTGTTTCGACGCGGCTCGGCATGTCGCTCGTTCCTTCTTCGACGGTATGTGTGGCATCGACGGCTTCTGTCAATCGGCGGAGCAAATCATTGGCACTCGCGGCCAGGGATTCGGCACGGGCGGCCTCGGCGATCGCGTTGCGATGTGCGCTTCGACCGGCGGCACCGAGCACGTGCAGCACGAGCGCACGCGCTAGCCGGTCGCGACCGGCTAGCTCGGTGCGGGTGATCGCATCGCGGCTCGGCAGCTCTACACCCGCACGCTTGAACGCTGCTGCGCGGTCGGCCGGCGTCACGTCATCGACGGCCTCGACCAGACGCTTGACGAGCGCACGTGGTAGCGCTGCCTCGATCACGGCAAGCGTTCGGGCACGCTCGTGGGCACCGCGGGCGTGACGCCACGCGGTCGCCGCACGGGAGATCGCTTTGGATCGCCGCTCGGCGGAGACGAGGAGCAGCACCGTGTACGCGATCTCGCTCAGCCGCTCCTCGAGCCGGCGACTTACGAGCTCGTCACCCGGCTCGCGCAACACGGCAATTGCCATTGCGGTCTGCTCGAGCGCATCGAGCTCGGCGTCGACGAGGCGATCGATCGTCGTCGGTGTCACCGGTAAGTTCGCGAGCAAAGCGGCCGCGCGGTCGCGGGCGCGGCGGCGTCCCCACGCGGCGGTCGCGATCAGCTCGCCGGCGGCGGCCGGCCCCAGTCGCTCGAGCGCATCCTCGGCTGCCGCGCGCACCGCATCATCGGGCTCGCCCAGCGCGCGGGCGAGACGACGCAGATCCTCGGGGTCGACGGTATCGGCACACTCGAGGATATCTCCGTAGAGACGAAGCGCTGCCGCAACCTCGGCGGCATCGTCCATTAACTCCGCGCCGCCTTCGGCGCGCGCGAACTGGTCAACGGCACCCGCCGGCTTGCGTACGAGCGACACCAGCGCGGTCTCCGGCGCGACTTGGCTCGCGCCCTGCTCCACCCGCTCGCGCGCCAGCTCGAGCACGTCGGCGCGCAGCAGCGACAGCTCTCCGCTCTTGCGATCGCGCATCCACGAGATGACACGCGCGAGTGCACCGAACCCAGCCGTGCGCCCCGCCGAGTCGCCGCGACCGCGACGCAGCCCGCGCACGAGATGCCGCGCGGCGAGTTGCATGCGGTCGCCATCGCCGCTGGCCGCGCCGCGCCGGATTTCGATCGTCAGCTCGTCGACCGCTACGCGGGCGGCGACATCAGTATCGCGTAGCGCGCTCGCGAGCTCGCTTGCCAGTCCCTCGGTCTCGCCGCTGAGGCGCATGCGAGCGACCTCGGCGGTCAGGGCCACTGCCGGATCGCCACGATGCGCATCTGCGGCGCGCCACTGTTCGAGAGAATCGGCCGGAACACCGCCGGCAAGCCCGACCGCGCGGACGATCAGCTCGCGGGTACGCGCGGTCGCGGCGCGCGCGGCTTCGAGAAGCGGAGGACCGTGAATCTCGGAGGGCATATCGAGGACGCCGATCGCGAAGCGCCATTGCATCGGGGAGTCGCGCTCGATCGCCGAACGCACGATCGGCGTCACGACGTCCGCCCTACCCTGCTCGTGCAGTCGCGCGAGTACCTCGGCCGCGCGCTCCGGCCGTGGCCCATCGAGCTCACGAAGCAACGCCTGCACTGACTGCTCGTCGACCACAGCGTCGGCGCGGCTCTTCGCGTCGGCCGCTGACAGATGCTCGATCGCCAGTGCGGGGAGATCCCGGGCGATGCGGCTCGCTGCGATCAGCCACATGGCCGCCGCGAACGCAGTGATCGCGAAGAAGACGAGCGGCGCGCCGCCAAGGGCCGCGGCAATCAAACCGCCGAGCACAGCGCCCGCGCGCTTCGCCGTCCCGTCGAGAAAGCCTGCGACGCGACCGCGCACCACGGTCGGAAGCAGCGTCTGCGTGAGCTTCTCTGCGGGCGTCTCGATGCTCGCGTCGAGGACGCGCGCGGAGACCTGGGTGGCGATGGCGATTGCCAGGATCGGTGCAACGACGAGCCCGAGGCCCGACAGCAGCGCGATCGCGGGTGCGACCAGCAGCGCCGGTCCGGTGCCGAGGCGCGAGAGGAGTCGCGGTGCCACGAACAGCTGGACGAGGAGCGTCACGATCTGCGCGCCACCGCGCACGCCGCCCAGCAACGCCGCGATCTCGCGCATCGATCCACCCTGTGCCGCGACCTCGACCCCGAGCGCGAAGTACGCGAGCGAGCCGAACACGCCCGCCGCACCGACGACGATCGCGAGCTGTGCGGCCAGGGGATGGCGCCCCACTGCCCGGGCACCGTCGCGCCACGATCGCGCGATCAGCGCCGTGATCGGTGCGGTCTGCGCAGCTACGCGCCGCGTCGTTGCGAGGCGAGTCGCGGTGATGCCCGCGCATGCAAGCAGCGCCGCCGCGACGACGAGCACGCCGCGAGCACCGACCACCCACGCGATCGGAATCACGAGCACGGCGCCAGCGGCGGCACCGATGCCACCGGTCGCGGCGAGCAGTGGCAAGAGCCGCTGGCTGCGCCGCGCATCGACGCGCTCGGAGATCGCGACCCAGAATGCAAGGTCGGTCGCCGCCGCGAGCTGCTTGCCACCGACGAGCGTCAGCACGCTCGCGAGCTTCGGCGTAGCCGTCGCGAGCATCGCGAGCCCAGCGATCACGACCGCCGACACGATGCCGAGGCTCGCGAGCACCCGGCGCCGTTCGAGCCGGTCCGACAGGCCGCCAACCACCACGAGCACCACCGCGAGCAGCGCACTCGACGCCGCAACGGCGTGCCCGAGGTGGCTCGATCCGACCGACGACAAGAACATCGCGTCCGCCGCGGATGCCGTCATCGCCGCACCCGCGCTGGCG
>JAYVWH010000903.1:0-5118 GCA_043786265.1 Kofleriaceae bacterium
GTGCGCAACCGAGCGGTGGGACGTCGAGAACGCGCAGAGTTGGTGGTTGCGTCATCAGGGATCGATAGACGCCGCCGCGATCACTCCTGACCGCTCCCCTCAAACAATTGTCGTCGATGGTGGTCTCCGAACCTGACGTCGCTCACGCGACGACGTACTTGATCGCTTTGGCGATCAGGTACACCGCGTAAACCATCAAGCCGACGCCGATCACGCGCGGGATCCACGCCGCCTTGTCGCCGAGCACGTTCTTACCCTTGTGAGTCAGGTACGCGACCAGCGAGAACCACGCGAGGCTGCCGCAGAACACACCGATGGCGCACGCCAGGCCTTCCCAGTTGTTGTTCACGGCAGGAATCACCTGGCCGATGATCACGACCCACGTCACGACGGCCGCCGGGTTGAGCAGGATCAGCGCGATACCTACGGAGAAGCCCTGCCACATCTCGCGGCGGATCGCGATCGCCTTGTGCGATGCGCTCGGGTCTTCGTGCTCCGTCGATGGGACGACTGGCTGCACCGGTTGGCTGCGCGCGGTGAGATAGCCGTAGACGAGGAGGATGACGCCGCTGACGCCGTAGAGGATCGGCGGTATCGACGGATAGGTGTTGAGTACCGGTGTGACGCCGAGGACGCCGAGGCCCGAGTACAGCATGTCGGCGACGGCACCACCGAGGCCGGTCGCGAGCGCGCGGCGCAGCGTGTGCCGATACGATGCGTCGATCACTGCGACGTTGACCGGTCCGATCGGAATTCCGGTGGCTGCGCCAGCGGCGATGCCGATCAACAGAAACATCAGCACAAGGACCTCCGTGCTATACAGCAACCGCGATAGGTCCCGCCATGCCCAATACGCGATCTCCCGTAGTGGATTCGCCGGGTTCGGGCACGGTGCGCCAGGCATTGCCCCCCGGGATTCCAAGCCTTACGTGGCTCGGGCATGCAACGGCCGTCGCTCAGCTAGGCAGTTCTCGGGTCGTGTTCGACCCCCTTCTCCCCTGGCGCGCGCGCGCCGCCGGACACGTCGCGGCCATCCTCGTCACCCACTCCCACGTCGACCACCTCAATCGCTGGAGTCTCAAGGCGATCGATCGCGCTGCGCATCTGGTCGTCCCGCGCGGCTGCAAGCACCTCGTGGCCGACCTCGGGTTCGCCAAGGTCACCGAGGTCACCGCCGGAGATCAGGTCGCGATCGGTGATCTCGAGGTCACCGCCGTGGCGACTCGCCACGACAACGGCCGCTGGCGCAAAGGCGACGCCCCGGAGTGCGTGGGCTATGTCGTTGCAGGCTCCGGCTCGACAATCCACCACGCCGGCGACGTCGATTTCAGCGACCACGCCGTGTTCGACGACATCGGCAAGCAGTTCGCGATCGACGCAACACTCCTACCGATCGGCGGAATGATGCCGGTCTGGTACTACCGCAGCCGCCGCCACCTGATGGACCGCGGTGTCCACATCGACCCCGACTGCGCGCTCGACATCTACGAGCGCCTCGGTGCCAAGGCGATGGTCCCGATCCACTGGGGCACGCTCCACCTTCGCCTCGGCCTGCCCTCCATGCCGCGTCGCCGCCTCGCAAAGATCGTCGGCGAGCGCAACGCCGCCGGCGTCCGCATCCTCGCCCACGGCGAAGCCCTCGCGCTAGATGACGTTCTGAAACAGAAGACACCCTAGAACGCCGACCACACCGACGAGGATTCCGATCACGTACCCGAAGTGCCGGTCACGCACCACGGCATCACCACGGTCGAGCTTCCAGGCACGGAGCAAATTGCGCGTGTCATAGATCAACCAAGGTACGGCGAGCGCCGCGGTCAAGAACGTCAGAAACGACTTGAAGTGCTCGGGCGACATCACGACGCCCCCGGAATCGGATCGACGAGCATCCGCTTGGTGTCGTAGACCATCGTCGCGACCATGAGCGGCACGAACGCCCAGTAGAAGAACGACACTTCCATGCCGCCCGTCGCAAACCCGATCAAGTAGGCGGTGTAGCCGACCAGGCGCTCCATCGCGTACGACTTGTAGTTCGTCGCGCGCCCTGCCCGTTTGGCGTACGCCACGCGCATCAGCGTGTTGCTAGCCCCGAGGAGGATGATCGCCGCCACCGGGATCAATGGTGCCCAGCCGTGCGCGGCGACGAGGATCAGCGCAAAGCCGTAACAGACGCCGTCAGCGATCGCGTCGAACAGCTCACCAAACGCGCTGCGGCAGTCGAAGATGCGCGCGACGAGGCCATCGAGCTTGTCGAACAGACCGCACACGAGGATGACGAGCGTCGCCCACTGATGGTGGTCGTGCATCACCGCCCAGTAGAAGAACGGCAGCATCAAAAACCGCGATGCGGTGACGGCATTGGCGGGGTTCCACGGCGAGACTTTTCGCGGTGGCGCGGTGACAGCCGCCACGGCGTCCATCGTCAGCTCGCCTGGGTCTGATCGTCGTCAGCCACGAGCCCCGGATCGACGAACCGATAGCGCTTCCACGCGAAGCGGACGCGCTGGAGCAGCGAGACGTGCGACATGATCGCGACCGCCCAGCAGCCTGCGAGCAGCGGCCGCGGGTCGTGGAGCAGCGCCGTGAAGAACACGCCGGTGCCGTAGTAGATGATGAACTCCGCGGATCCGAACAGACCGACGACGTCGACCGGGTGACCGATCTTGCCCTTCTGGCGCCAGACGTCCTGCTGGCTCTCGGCGTAGATCGACAGCTTGATGATGACGTTCGTCAGCGCGCCGGTGATGCCGAAGCCGAGGATGATCAGCACGTGCGGATAGTCATCGCTGAGGTTGAGACAGCCGCCGGCGTACATGATGCCGAGCACCCAGCGGTCGCACACATCGTCCATGACCGCCCCGAACGTCGAGCGTTGGTTGAAGTTGCGCGCCTTGAAGCCATCGATGTGATCGACGAGCCCGCGCACCAGGAGCACTACGAACCCCAGCCAGAAGTAGGCGTAGAACAGCAGCACACCGCCGAAGAGCCCCAGCGCGGCGCCGAGCATCGTCCACGTGTTGGCGTGCAGTGGCAGTCTCGCAAGCGCGTTCACGACGGGGTGCAGCACCACGTCGATGTTCTTGCGGAAGGCAAACAGGTTCATGCGATGGGCGACTCTATAACCGAATCGACTGCCAAAGCAGCAGGGATCAGCTCCCGCGAACCGAGTGCAGCGTCTTGCGCAGCGCGGCACAGAACTGGTCGACCTGCGCGGTCGAGAAGCTCAGCGGCGGCTGGAGACGCAGCACGTTTCCGTGCAGGCCCGAGATCGTGATCAGCATGCCCATGTCGTGCAGGACATCCTTCACCTTGGCCATCTCGGTCTTGCCGAGGATCTCGCGCGTCTCGATGTTCTTGACGAGCTCGATGCCACCGAGCAGGCCGGTGAACCGAACGTCGCCGATCCACGGGTCCTTGAGCGCCCACGCAGCCTCGGTGAAGTAGCGACCGACTGCGGCAGCATTCTCGACGAGCTTCTCGTCCTCGAGGATCCGGATCAGCTCGTAGCCAGCGGCCGCGGAGACCGCGTTACCGCCCGACGTCGGCGTGGTGCCACCAAAGAACGCCTTGCTGATCGCATCGGACGCCATCATCACCGCGAGCGAGCCCACGCCACCCGACAGGCCCTTGCCGCCCGTGATGATCTCGGGCTCGAGCCCGTAGTGCTCGACCGCGAACATCGTGCCGGTGCGCCCGAGGCCAGTCTGGACCTCGTCGGCGATCAGGAGGATGCCGCGCTTCTTGCGGATCTCGTCGAGCCGCTCCCACCAACGCTTCGGCGGTGCGAGACCACCGACGGCCTGAATCGGTTCGGCGATGATCGCTGCCGTCTTGTGCGCGTCGAGCTTTGCGTCGACGCCGTCGAGGCACTGGACGCTGCACTCTTTATGCGGACCGAACTTGCAGCGGTAGCAATACGCGGTGGGGATGGCGAAGTTCTCGCCGCCCATCGGCTTGCCGGCGCTGTCACGATACTTCTCGCTCGCCGTCACCTCGAGCGCGCCAAGCGTGAGCCCGTGATAGCCGTTCTCGAGATACGCAACGTCGGGGCGCTTCGTGTACTGGCGGGCCGCCTTGAGTGCGAACTCGTTCGCCTCGGAGCCGCCGGTCGAGAAGAACGCCTTGTCAACGGACTTGGGCGTGAGCTCGATCAGCTTCTTCGCGAGTCGGATCGCGGAGACGGTTCCGTGCTTCCCGGATACTTGGAGGACCTCGCCCATCTGCTTGCTCGCGGCGGCGGCGATGCGCGGGTGACAGTGGCCTGCGTTGTTGACGAAGTAACCCGCCGTGAGGTCGAGGTACTCCTTGCCATGGATGTCCGTGACCGTGCACCCCTTCGCCTTGGCAACGATGACGGGCTCGCCCTTGGGGTGCGTCCAGGGACGCATCACGTACTTGGCGTCAGCGGCTTCGATGGACTCCGGCGTCGTGAGGTCGTCGGTCACTTGGGGGAGGTATCTCATGCCCCAAATCATTGTCAACTTACATAGTTACAGATTGCTGACCGATGCCAGCGTCTGCCTCGAATCGGCCCTCCGATCGGTTCCAGAGCCGCACGGAATCGCTGACGATCTTGCCGCCGTCGATCTCGAAGATCCGGTAGCGGGCGATCCGATCGGGACGATTATGAGCGTAGGTCCCCGACGCGACGCCGCGGACGGGCACGGAGGTGTTGCGCGGACCCGGCAGCGCCTCGGTCAGATCCTGGTGCTCGTGCCCATGGAGGATCAGGTCCGCGCCGGTCACAGCGATCACCTCGGCGAACGCGGCGTGGTCGCGCAGGCCGCGGATCTTGCTCATCGCGCGCTTGCCCGCGGGCGGGTGATGGATCGCGACGACGCGCACGCAGTTGACGAGACGTGCATCATCGAGCGCCTTCTTCACGCGCGCGAGCTGACCGCGGCCCACGCGGCCGTACGCGGTGAACCACGGTGTCGCGCGCGAGGTCGACAGACCAACGATCGCCAGCGGACCGCGTACGCGCACGAGCGGCCAGCGCAGATCGTCCTCGGGATCATCGACGTCGCGGTCGGCATCGGTCCAGACCCAACCGGGGTCTGGACGGTGATACTCGTCGAACACGGTCGCGAAGTGCGCGATGCCCTCGGCGACGTACGC
>JAYVWH010000904.1:0-2684 GCA_043786265.1 Kofleriaceae bacterium
TGCTCCAGGCATTCGCGGCAACGATCGCGTTCCTCGTGCTCGGCGTGCCACAGGCGCTGGCGCTGGGTCTGTTGACCCTGATCTTCTCGATCGTGCCACTCGTCGGCACGATGATCGTGTGGGGGCCAGTCGCGGTCGGCCTCGCGATGACGGGCCGGATGTACGAGGGCATCGGCCTGGCAATCTATGGCGCAGTCGTGATCGGGAGCCTCGATAACCTCGCGCGACCGCTGCTCACGCGGTACGGCAAGCTGCAGCTGCCAGGTTTTCTGGTGCTCGTGTCGATGTTCGGCGCCGTGGAGCTGGTGGGTGGCTGGGGCATCCTGTTTGGGCCACTGCTCGTCCGCCTGGCCAAAGAAGCGCTCGAGGTGCGCCGCGAGGCCGTGCAGGGTTAGCCCCGACGTGATACTTCTCGATACCGGGTCATGACGCTCGATGTGAAGCGGTATCCGATTCTCGTCGTCGACGACGAGCAGGACAATCTCGACGCCTTTCGGTTCAATTTCCGCAAGACGTTCGACATCCTGACCGCGACGAGCGGTCCGGAGGCGCTTGCGATCCTCGCGGACAAGGATGTCGCCGTGGTCGTCACCGACCAGCGCATGCCGAAGATGACCGGCGTCGAGCTACTGCGCGAGGTTCGCGCGCGGACGCCCGAGACCGTCGGCATCATCCTCACCGCGTTCACCGACGTCGACGTGCTGGTCGAGGCGATCAACCTCGGGCAGGTCTACCGCTACATCACCAAGCCGTGGGACGCCAAGGAAGTGCGCGGCGTGCTGCAGTACGCGATCGAGCGCTTTCATCTGCAGCGCGAAAACAAGAAGCTCGAGGCGCAGCTCGCCGAGTACACCGGCTATCTGAACCAGCAGCTGCACGGCGAGTTCGACTTCGGCAACATCATCGGTGACAGCCCGGCGCTGCGCGAGGTGCTCGAGAAGGTCGAGCAGGTCGCGCCTACGAGCTCCACGGTGCTGCTGCGCGGCGAGACCGGCACCGGCAAGGAGCTGGTCGCGCACGCGATTCACATCAACTCCAAGCGCGAAGAGAAACCGTTCGTCCGCGTGAATTGCGCGTCTCTGGCGCCCGGCATTCTCGAATCCGAGCTGTTCGGTCACGAGAAGGGCAGCTTCACCGGTGCGATGGAGCGCCGGCGTGGCCGCTTCGAGCTCGCTGATGGCGGCACGCTGTTCCTCGACGAGTGCGGCGATCTGCCGATGGAAGTGCAGATCAAGCTGCTGCGCACCCTGCAAGAGCGCGAGCTCGAGCGCGTCGGTGGCAACGAGACGATCAAAGTCGATGTCCGCGTCGTGTCCGCGACGAACCGCAACCTCGAGAAGATGATCGAGGAAGGCGAGTTCCGCGAGGACCTCTACTACCGGCTGAATGTCTTCCCGATCAACCTGCCACCCCTGCGTGATCGGCCCGAGGACCTCCAGGTCCTGCTCGGCCACTTCATCATGAAGTTCGCGCGCCAGATGGGCGTGCCGGTGTCTCCACCGAGCGCGGAGGTGGTCGCCAAGCTGCGCGAGTACAACTGGCCGGGCAACGTGCGCGAGCTCGAGAACATCGTCGAGCGCGCGATGATCCTTTCCCGCGGTGCGCCGCTCGGTGCCGTGCACCTCGATTTCGGTCGCCGCGCGCAGCCGTCGAGCTCCGGTCCGGTGCCGTCGATCGCGACACAAGCGCCGTCGGTGCCAGCGGCAGCGGTTCCCGGCGAAGAAGGCAAGAGCCTTGCCGAGCGCCTGCTCGAGAGCGAGCGCAAGGAGATCGTCGCGGCCGTCGAGAAGTCGCGCGGCAACATCGCAAGCGCCGCCCGGACACTGGGCATCAACCGCTCGACGCTCTACTACCGCCTGCGCAAGCACGGCCTCGAGCACCTGCTGCCGACGAAGGTCCAGGTCGGCGGCGAAGAAGCTCCCGCTGCGCCTGTCGTGCCCGGCGCTGGCGATCCGCCGGCGACCTGACCCACTACTGCGCGCAGGAAACCGGCGACGTGTCGACGATGAGCTCGTCGAACCACATCCGGAGCGGAGGCGCACTGCCGTTCCCCAACGAAATGCCGACATAGACCTGATCGAGCGTTATCTGGGGCGTTGGATTGGACTGGGCAATATCTGTGAGCTCGACGTCGTCGATATACACGCGAGTCACTCCGGTCTGGTTGCGGGGAACTTCCAGGATCAGACAAGACCAGCGATCGAGCGGCATCTTCGTGGCCGAAGTAAGGTACGAACCGTCGCCAAAATCGTTGCTCACGAGCGCGCCGCTCGCATCCACAGCGATGCCGATGCCGGCACCTCCACTTTCGGCAAACGTCAGGAACTGGTTGTAGACGCCCGCCGACGGCGACGGTGCATACACCCAGATGCGGCCGTACAGCGAGCCAGTCCCCGCGAGGCTCATGTCGATCCGCACCGCGGCTTCGCCACTGCTCCCGGTGGGAACGGCGTTCGTGGCGCTCTCCAAGGAGCCGACCCCACGCAATGGACGAGAGGTCGACGGCCCTACACTGCCGTTGGTTTCGTATTTCAGCCACGACGGATTCGAGGTCTCGAATGCCTCGCACACCACAACGTTCTGACCGCTACACTTGGAAGCCGGAAGGGCGTCGACGAGCGCACTCTGATCGACGAGCGCGCCCTGATCGATGAGCTCGGCGTCACTCGGCGCATTGTCCGGCG
>JAYVWH010000905.1:0-3267 GCA_043786265.1 Kofleriaceae bacterium
GCCCTTGACCCAGCTCGTGTGGCTGACGTCGCTGGTCTCGGTCGGCCTGACGTTCGGCGTGTCCTATCTGCTGATCGGTCAGGGCGAAGCGACGCTGCCCAGCGGTCTGTGGTGGAAGCTGTCCTCCATCATCTCGTGTGGCACCCTGGCCGGCGCGATCATCCCCGAGCTGGTCAAAGTCTTCACCTCCGTCAACTCCGGCCACGTCCGCGAGTGCGTCACCGCTTCGAAGGAAGGCGGCGCGTCGCTCAACATCCTCGCCGGTCTCACCGCCGGTAACTTCTCGGCCTACTGGATGGGTCTCACGATCGCCGGCCTGATGGCGATCGCCTACGGCGTGTCGACGATGGTCGGCATCGGCGAGCAGTTGCTGATCGCAAACCAGCAGGCCGGCATGCCGCTCGAGCCGTTCGCGGCCACCGCGGCCTCCGCCGTGTTCGCCTTCGGCCTCGTGGCCTTCGGCTTCCTCGGCATGGGTCCCGTCACCATTGCGGTCGACTCGTACGGTCCGGTCACGGACAACGCGCAGTCGGTCTACGAGCTGTCGCTCATCGAGACGATCCCGAACATCGAGGACGAGATCGAGAAGGAGTTCAAATTCCGGCCTGATTTCGAGAAGGCCAAGATGTTCCTCGAGGAGAACGACGGCGCGGGCAACACCTTCAAGGCGACCGCGAAGCCGGTACTCATCGGCACTGCTGTCGTCGGCGCAGCCACGATGATCTTCGCGCTCATCATGCTCGTCACCAACGGCCTGCAGCCGTCGGCCATCGGCAAGCTGTCGATGATCCACCCGCCGTTCCTGCTCGGTCTCATCGTTGGCGGCGCGATCATCTACTGGTTCACCGGGGCGTCGACCCAGGCGGTCTCGACCGGTGCCTACCGCGCGGTCGAGTACATCAAGGCGAACATCAAGCTCGAGACGGGCGCCGGCGCGAAAGCCTCGGTCGAGGACAGCAACAAGGTCGTCGAGATCTGCACCCTCTACGCCCAGAAGGGCATGCGCAACATCTTCATGGTCGTGTTCTTCTCGACCCTGGCGTTCGCGTGTACCGACCCGTTCTTCTTCATCGGCTACCTGATCTCGACGGCGATCTTCGGCCTGTACCAGGCCATCTTCATGGCGAACGCTGGCGGCTGCTGGGACAACGCCAAGAAGATCGTCGAGACCGAGCTGCGCGCGAAGGGCACGGACCTCCACGCGGCCTGCGTCGTCGGTGACACCGTCGGCGACCCGTTCAAGGACACATCCTCGGTCGCGCTCAACCCGGTGATCAAGTTCACCACGCTGTTCGGCGTGCTCGCCGTTGGACTCGCGCTCCAGCTCGACGCCAAGGGCTACAGCAAGATCAAGTACGCCATCGCGATTGGCTCGTTCCTGATCTCGCTGTTCTTCGCGTGGCGCTCGTTCTACGGCATGCGAATCGGCTCCGAAGGCCCGGCCGCGCCGGAGCCGAAGAAGGAGTCCAAGCCGGAGAAGAAGGTCGAGGCCAAGGGCGACGACGAGAAGCCCGCCGCCAAGGCGGCAGCCAAGGACGATGACGAAAAGCCCGCCGCCAAGGCGGCGGCCAAGGACGACGACAAAGCGGTCGACGACAAAGCAGTCGACGACAAAGCAGATGACGCTTCGGCTTCGTAGCTGACTCAGAGACTCTCTGAAGCGGGGCGCCCTCACCGGCGCCCCGTTGTCGTTTGGGCGATCGGCCCCAGTGGTCCTGAACAACACGACGATCTCGTGCTGGGGCCGCGGTCGTCCTCGACGTCAACACGGGGCTGACCGGGTCGTTCGACGGAGACTCCGTCGCGTTCACGCCCAGCGCCACCGAACGCAGTGGCTGCGCGACCTCCGGCGTGGGCGCGAGCTGCTACGGCGTCGAGCACGGCCCGCTCGGCCGCTCGAACGGATGCGACGCTACCCAGACGACGAACCCTCTCGCGCTGCCCTGAATTGCCAACGAGTGGACTCGAACGCGATCGTCTTCACTGAACGCCGGCGGCGGCGAGCTCGTCGGCGGTCAACGGGTACGGGCCGCGCGCCCATGATGCTCGGTGCAAAATCGCGCAGTGCAAAGGGGTCATCGCCGTCGCGGTTGCAACGGCGAGACCACCGCGCAACATCGCGAACGCGCGTGCGAGCCTCGCTCGTCGGTGACACGGCGTCGCGCCGCGGTTTCGGCGGCAGCGCCAAGCTGGCAAGCGTGATACGAACCGCCATGGCCGAGACGATCCGTGCACCGCGTGGTCCCGAGCTTTCGTGCAAGGGCTGGCAGCAAGAGGCCGCGCTCCGCATGCTGATGAACAACCTCGATCCGGACGTCGCCGAGCGGCCGCAGGATCTCGTGGTCTATGGCGGCACCGGCAAGGCGGCGCGCAGCTGGGAGGACTTTCACGTGATCGTCCGCGAGCTGCGCCGGCTCGAGAACGACCAGACACTGCTCGTGCAGTCGGGCAGGGCGGTCGGCGTGTTCCGGACGCATGAAGAAGCGCCGCGCGTGCTGATCGCGAACTCCAACCTGGTCGGCAAGTGGGCGACGTGGGAGCACTTCCGCGAGCTCGAGCAGAAGGGCCTGATGATGTACGGCCAGATGACGGCCGGCTCGTGGATCTACATCGGCTCGCAGGGCATCGTGCAGGGCACGTTCGAGACGTTTGCCGCCGCGGGCAAGACGCACTTCGGAACCGACCTCGCCGGCCGCTCGGTGCTGTC
Organism: Kofleriaceae bacterium; assembly: GCA_043786265.1. Lineage (GTDB taxonomy): Bacteria > Myxococcota_A > Polyangia > Haliangiales > Haliangiaceae > JABFXX01. Next base: position 2,708 of record JAYVWH010000905.1, read on the forward strand.
GGGAGGGCTCGGTGGCATGGGCGGCGCCCAGCCGCTCGCGGCGACGATGGCCGGCGCTGTGTTCCTCGGCGTCGAGATCGATCCGACTCGCGTCCAGCGCCGCCTCGAGACGAAGTACCTCGACGAGCTCGCACCGGATCTCGAGACCGCACTGCGCCGCGTGGCCGAGTGCAAGGCCGCCAAGCAAGCGCGCTCGATCGCGGTCATCGGCAATGCGGCTGACGTCTATACGGAGATCGTGAAGCGTGGTGTCGTGTTCGACCTCGTGACCGATCAGACCAGTGCGCACGATCCGCTCGTCGGCTACATCCCGCAGGGGATGACGCTCGCCACCGCGGCGGAGCTGCGTGAGCGCGATCCGGAAGAGTACGTGCGCGAGTCACGTGCGTCGATGGCGGTGCAAGTTCGCGCGATGATCGCGATGAAGCAGGCTGGCTCGCACGTGTTCGATTACGGCAACAACCTGCGCGCGCAGGCGCAGCAGGCCGGTGTCGCCAACGCGTTCGACATTCCAGGATTCGTCCCCGAATACGTGCGGCCGCTCTTCTGCGAAGGCAAGG
>JAYVWH010000906.1:0-4987 GCA_043786265.1 Kofleriaceae bacterium
GTGCGAATGATTCGTTCGAATGGGTGCCTGCTTGTCGACCACGTGAGGTGCAGTGACATCGACGACACCGCCTGCCTCGACCTCGACGCGGCGAACATCGACCGGAGAACCGCCGTGCAAGAACACGACCTCATGCGAGCCCGCAGTGAGCTCGCGTGACAGTGGTGGCGGACCGACCTCCGTCCCGTCGATCTTCACCACCATGCCAGCGGCCTCGCCCGCGATCTTGATCTGACCCTTGCCATTCGCGCCCTTGCGGCTGAGCTCGCTCATCAAACTGTCGACCGTTGCGCTCAGCACCGTGTCATCGCAGCCAGTGCACGCCCGCTTCTCGGTCGCGGGCTCGGCGCCTTTGACGAACCAGAATGCGGTGAGCATGTAGTCACGCGATTGCGCGGCCGACATGTCGATGCGGACGAACACCACATTGGATGCCTTTGCCTGCTCCTCGAATAGCTTGCGGGCACACGCCATATCCTCGATCACGAAGCAGTCGACCAGTGTGGTGGTCGATGCACCGAGTGGCGCGGCGACGAGCTGCTGCTTCTTGTCCTGCACCCAACGCTGGACGTGATCGAGCACGCGCGCTTGCATGTTGGGGTCGCCAGTGACGACGACGCCGACGTCTGCGTGTGCCAATCGCACGAGAAACACCAAGGCGAGGGCAAAGCGCATGACCGCGGTCATTGTCGCTTAAACGCCGCGTGGTTGGGCTACGGACCGGCGAGGATCCGCGCGACGCTGTCGCGGGTGATCGGGTGGTAGCCCGGCTTGACCTGCTCGAACGTGACCCTCGCTAGCGCCCGCCAGTACTCGCCGCCGGTCGCCATCGCCTCGAACAGCGGCACCACCATGCGCCGCCGGCCGACGCTGCTCAGAAATGCTTGGATCGCCTGGGTCGCCGTGCGGTCATCTGCTGCAACCAAACGCGGCAGCCAGTGCATTGCGATCTCCGCGTTCGTGCTCGCGGTCAGCCCATAACGCACATCGAGCACGTGAAGCCGGTCACGCCCGAGACCCGCAGGAAGTGCGCGCAAGAACACCGTCCAGTCGAGGGTGGTCCAACGCGTGACATCGGGCTCACGTCCCTGCGTTGCGAAGTCGCGCGCGATCGCGGTGAGTGCGTCGGCTCGGGCCGACTTCGTTGGCGCGGCATCGGCAGGAATCCCGGTGCCGTACAACCAGGCGCTGAGGTTTACCTTCGTGCCGAGGTGCTCGGTCGCTTCGGCGATGAACTGGCGCGTGTTGACCGCCTGGAATGCGTGACGATCGAACCAGCCACGCAGGAACGTGTCGAACGTTGCCCGACCATACGCGAGCTCGAGCGTCCGCAGAAACAGCGCCCCCTTGTCATACGCGAGGTCACTCGGGATGTCGTCCGGGGGAACGTCGCGTCCGTATGCGTGAGCGAGGCGCGTACGCGGGCTCAGCGGTCCAGCCTCCGCGATCACGTCGTTGATGTTCGTGCCCGTCAGGTACCACTGCACGTCGGCAAACTCGCTACCGCGCAGCTCCTCCATGATCCGGTTCTCGACGTACGTCGTCACGCCCTCGTTGAGCCAGACATCATTCCAGGTCGAGTTCGTGGCCAGGTTGCCCGACCACGAATGGGCGAGCTCGTGCGCGATCAGCGACACCAGTGCGCGGTCACCGCTGATCACCGTCGGCGTCAGGAACGTGAGGTTCGGGTTCTCCATGCCGCCGTACGGAAAGCTCGGCGGAAGCACCAGCATGTCGTAGCGGCCCCAGCGATATCCACCGTAGAGCTTCTCGGCGGCGGTGATCATCGCCTCGACCTCGACGAACTCGTTCGCGGCCGCCTCGACGACGCTCGGCTCGGCGTACACGCCCGAGCGCGGTCCGATCGCCTTGAAGGCGAAGTCACCGACGGCGAGCGCCATCAAGTACGACGGAATCGCGCGGCTCTGCGTGAAGTGCCAGACCCCATCGGCCGGCGGCGATCGCGGATTTTCGGCTGACATCAGCGCCCACATGCCGGGCGGGACGTGAATCGTTGCCTCGTACGTGAACCGGACACTCGGAGAGTCCTGCAGCGGGACCCACGTCCGTGCGAGCGTTGCCTCCGATTGTGTGAACAGCATCGGCTTGGCGCCGCCCGCGGTCCCGACCGGATCTACCCAGAGTAGCGCCCCCGCCTCGGGCGGCACCGTATACGCGATCTCGACGCAGTCGCCGGTGAGCACGATGCGCAACGGCTTGGGTTCGTAGTTCACCGCTGCACCGGCACAGTCGGTGATCGACGTGATCGCCAGCCCGCTGTTATCGAGGACGAGCGGTGCCTTCGGGTCGATACGCTTCAGCGAGAGCCGTGCCGTGCCACGCAGCTGCTTCGTGGTGAAGTCGACCGTCAGGTCGAGTGCGAGGTGATGCACCGCGACGCGGTCAAACCTTGCATCCGAGTGGGGATCCGGCCCCTCGTCGGGCGCGTTGGCCTTGCACGCCGCGAACACCGCGAGCGAGATCCACCAAGCGGTCATCCAGCGGTACATCAGCCTCGTGCATCCTACTGCACCAAAACCTGGTGTACGTTCCCAGCCAATGCGGAAATCTGCGCTTTTGATCCCGCTGCTGTTTGCGGCGTGCGTGAAGAAATCGACCTACGAGAAGTCGGTCGCCGAGAACAAGCGCCTGCAAGGCGAGCTGTCCGATACCCAGAAGAAGCTCGCGGATACCGAGCAGACGCTGTCGGCGAAGATCAAGGAGCTGCAGGCGCAGCTCGGAATCCTCGACGAGGACACCAAGAACAAGGAAGCCGAGCTCGGCAAGGTCCGTGGCGAGAAAGACGCCACGATGGCCGAGCTCGCCGAGCTGCGCCGTCAGAAGGAAGCGGCCGAGAAGCGCATCGCGGCCTACAAGGCGCTGCAGGACAAGTTCCGCGCGCTCGTCGACACCGGCAAGCTCCAGGTCGTGTTTCGTAACGGGCAGATGACCCTCAAGCTGCCGTCCGGCATCCTGTTCCCGAGCGGCTCGGCCGATCTGTCCAAAGACGGCCAGCAAGCGATCAGCGACGTCGTGAAGGTCCTGATGGAGTTCAAGGAGCGCCGCTTCGTCGTCGCGGGCCACACGGACATCGAGCCGATCAAGACCGCGAAGTTTGCGAACAACTGGTACTTGTCGACGGCGCGCGCCAACTCCGTCGTGCAGCACATGATCAAGCAGGGCTTCCCGGCGAAGAGCCTGGCCGCCTCCGGCTACGGCGAGAACGATCCGGTCGCGCCGAACGACAAGCCCGAGGGCCGCGAGCAAAATCGGCGCATCGAGATCATCCTCGTGCCGAACCTCGAGGAGCTACCGAGCCTCACCGGCGGCTCGTAATCACTCCGGCGCGACGTTGGCGGAACCATGTCCACCGCGCCAGCGCTCGCGCATCTTCTCGCGGCGGGCAGTCACTGCAACGTCGAGCTCGCCGAGTGAAATCTCGCCGTCCTTGTTCGTGTCGACGGCGGCCGGGTCGTCAAAGCCCATCCGTCGATCAGACGCACCGAGCTCCTCGGGAGTCAGCTTGCCATCGCCGTTGGTGTCGAGCCGCTGGCGCATCGGCTCCATCCGCTGCTCCCGCTCCGCGGGGCTGACGACACCATCCTTGTTGGTGTCGAGCATCTCCTCGCGGTGCTTGCGGCGCTCGTCCATCTGGGCGCGCCTGCCGTCACGCGCGGCGGGGTCGTCCCAGTCGCTGCCTGCGCCGGGTAGCCGCGGACGTTCGCGCCCGTCGCTGCCGTCCAGCTGCGGCAGGGTCGGCCGGGGCCGGGCTTGCTTGGACGGCTGCTCCGTCGGAGTGGGAGCTTCCTTCGCAGCCTGACCAGCAGATTTGTCCTTGCAGCCAATCAGAAATAACGCGGCGACAAGAGCGCTTCTCACCCTCGCATCATGGCCCGGGATGTCGTGGTTGGCTCGCCATTTCACACTTCTTCACTGGTAGGCTGGTCGCCTCATGGCGGACAAAAAACCATCCAGCAAGCGCGGGATGTGGTTCAAGCTCGGTCGCTTCATCACGGGACTCACGATCGCGTGCTTCTTCCTGCCGTTCTTCGGCGTGTCGTGTGACGGGATGGACGTGATCACCGTGTCGGGCGCCGACATGGTCGGAGGGTGCAAGCCCGGAGGTCTGCTCTCCGAGGCCGCCAACGAAGGCAACAAGCATGGCCCCGCTGGTGGGGATGCGATGAGTAGCCAGATGAAGGTCGACAAGGTGCCAGTCGAGCCGCTCGCGATCGCGGCGCTCGCTCTTGCGTTCGCGGCGTTCGGACTGTCGTGGCTCAAGACGCGCAAGGGCATGACCGGCGCCGCTGTCGCTTCGGTCGCGTGCCTCGGCGCGCTGATCGGCCTGTGGCTCAAAGTAGGCGGCGACCTCGAAGAAGATGTCGCCGGCCAGATGCTGAAGAAGAACGGCGGCGGCGAGATGGGGCAGTCGATGATGAAGGACTCCAAGGTCGACGCAGGGTCTCGGTTTGGCCTCTACCTCGCGTGCGCGGGTCTCATTGGCGCAGCCGCACTTGCTGGTCTCGCGAGCCGCGAGCCCGAGGGCACCGAGCTGCAGCTTCCTCCTCCGCCGCGCGTGGTCTAGCAGGGGGCCGAGCATGCAGGCTGCCGTGCCCGAGGCAGGCTGCCGTGCCCGAGGCCCGCGATCCGCGATCCGCGATCCGCACCCGAGCCGACAGACACGCCGCTACCCCAGCGCTAGTGCGGCTTCATGCAGCCGAGCGGAGTGTCCTTGCATGCCGACACATCGACGATCGTGTGGCGATCCGCGTAATCGCGCGCAGCCTGCGCCGCGGCGAGCTTCTTCTCGGTCTCGCGCTTGGCTGCCGCCGCATCGGCGATCTCGTGGGCGAGCTTGTCGCGGTCGGCCTGACTCTGCGCGGTGACCAGGCGATTCTGCAGCGTCGTCAGCTGGCCATCGAACGCCGCGATCTCGGCTTCCAAGTTCGTCATCTTCGCCTGCCACTCGCGCAGCTCTTCCTTGGCT
>JAYVWH010000907.1:0-4307 GCA_043786265.1 Kofleriaceae bacterium
CTGGTCGGATGCGGGCGCGTCGCGTTCGAGGCGCAGCGTGACGTCGACGTACGCCGACGCACGCCGACGCCTACGCAGGATCAACACAGCCGAACTCTGGGGTTAGAAGCGCGGCAGCTCGACGATCTTCGACGTGCGCTGCTCACCGACCACGGTGCAGATGTACGGCGCGCGGCCGCTCTCGCGCACGACCGCGAGCTGGTGCTCGTCGGTTCCGTCGCTCACCTTCGCGATCCCGCCGCCTTCGATCCATTCGATCATGTCGGCGACGTTGGTGTCACCCATCGCCTCGCGCCAGCGCAACATGATGATGTCTTCCGGAGCAGCACCCCCGCCGCCAAACCGCACATGGGTGATGTAGACCATTGCCCTGAGCGTCGCAGCCGGGTCTGACATAATGGGGGCGTGGCGAACGCGGTCATCGACATCGGGACCAACACGCTGCTGCTGCTCGTGGTCGACGACCAGCTGCAGCCGATCTTGGACCTGTGTCGGTTCGGCCGTCTCGGCGCGGGACTCGATGCGAGCCGCAAGCTGTCGCCCGAGTCGATCGCGCGCAGCCTCGTGATCTGCAGCGAGTACCGCAGTGTGCTCGACCGACACCAGATCACGACGCCCACCATCGTCGGCACCCAGGCGCTGCGCGAGGCGAGCAACGCCGAGGACTTCATCGAACCAGCCGAGCGGATCCTCGGCGGTCGCATCGAGGTGATCCCCGGGACGCGCGAGGCGGAGCTCGCCTTCATCTCGGTCGCCCGCACGTTCCGCGAGCTGGCGGGTGCGCCCTATGTCGTCGTCGACGTCGGTGGCGGCTCGACGGAGATCATCACCAGCGACGGCAACCGCATGGTGTCGGCCGTCAGTGTTCCGATCGGCGCGGTGCGACAGACCGAGCGATTCCTCCGCGGTGATCCGCCGTCCGCTTCCGAGCTCGCTGCGCTCGACGCGGACATCGACGCCCGGCTCTCCGCACTCGAATTACCGACCGGCATCCCGATCGTTGGCACCGCCGGCACCGCGACCACGCTGGCTTCGGTCGCGCTCGAGCTCGAGGCCTACGATCCGGTGGCGGTCACTGGCGTGAGGCTCGATACTGAGGAGGTCGAATCGTTGTATCGCCGGTTCGCTCGGCTAACCACGGCGCGACGCGCGGCGCTCGTCGGCATGGAACCGCAGCGGGCGGACGTGATCATCGGAGGCGCCGCGATCTATGCGCGCATCGCCCGTCACACCGACGCCACCGTCCTGATCACTTGCGATCGCGGCGTGCGCTGGGGCCTGGCGTTCGAACGCTACGCGTGAAGCGCGGGCGCGAGGTGATACAGCATGAGATAGACGATCACGCCGGTCGCTGACACGTAGACCCAGATCGGCCACGCGAACTTCACCACGCGCTTGTGCGCCTCGAAGTTGCCACGCAGTGCGCGGCGCAGTGCCGACAGCAGCAGCGGTACGAGCGCGACGGCGAGCACCATGTGGGTCAGCAGGATCGTCAAGTAGATGTACTTGTCGATCCCTGTGCCGGGGTACTTGTGCGCGCCGGTCGTCGCGAACCGGATCAGGTACGAGACGAGGAACACCGCGGACGTCGTGAACGCCGCGAGCATCCGCTTCTTGTGCAGCGCCTCGTCGCCGCGCGAGATCGCAACGCGACCGAGGAGCAGCAGCACGAACGCGGTCAGGTTCAGCACCGCGTTGAGCGCGGGGTGCAGCTGCGCGATCGTCATCAGGACTGACCGCTTGCGACCATCACCGCGAACAGCACCGGGAGATAGATGATCGAGGTCAGGAACACGTTACGCGCCCACTTCATCGAGCCGTCGCCGAAGAAGCCCTGGACGAGCACCATCGCGCCGAGCGCGGCGGCCGTGACGAGATAGGGCAGGCCGGCGACGCCGAGCAGTGCGGGCGCGAAGCTGATCGCGACCTGTACGACGAGGAATGCAAGGATCGACCGGCGAGCGCTCGCGACGCCGTGCGTGCTCGGTAGCGTCTTCATCCCCGCGGCCTCGTACTCGCGCTGGCGATAGATGCCGATCGCGTGAGTGTGCGGGATCTGCCAGATGAACAGCACGCCAAACACGGCGAGGCCGGGCACGTCGATGTGTCCGGTCGCCGCGGTCCAGCCCATCAGCGCGGGCATCGCGCCCGGGATGCCGCCGACCCACACCGCCCAGTCGGAGCGCTGCTTCATCGGCGTGTACGCGCCGACGTAGAGGATGAGGGCGAGCAGCCCGAGTGCCGCGGGGATGACGCCCGCAACGGCGAGCACGGGTAGCGCGATCGCGCCTTGCAATGCACCGAATGCAAGGGCGGTCGACGCCTGCAGCCGGCCCTGCGGTAGAGGGCGATTGCGCGTGCGCGCCATCAAGCAGTCGACGTCGCGTTCGAGCCACATGTTGAGCGTGTTCGCAGAGCCGACGATCAGCGCGGTTCCGGCGAGCAGCCACAGACTGTGGGCGGTGCCGATCACGCCGGGCGCGAGTGACATCGCACCCGCGGCGGTCAGCAGCGCCATGATCATGATGCGCGGCTTGACCAGCGCGACGAGGTCGACGGTCTTCGCGGTCAGGACCTTGGCCGTCACGCCATCACCGCCTTCGCGCGCGGCAACTCGGCCCGCTGCTCTGCGATTGCGACCGAAGGCTGGCGGCGGCGGGTCATCAGGAACGCACACATCCACAACGCCCACAGGCTCGCGGCACCCGCGAAGTGGCCAACCGCGACGGGAACGCTGCGCATCGTGAGCACGGTGTAGATCCCGAGCGCGATCTGCGCGCCGACGAGCACCGGCGCGATCATCGCGAGCAGGCGCAGCCCGGGCCACGCGCGGGTGCGGCGGTACACCTGGACCGCTGCAATGGTGGTGACGATGGCGACGATCATGCCGAAGCCACGGTGGATCATGTGAAGGTGCTGGACCGCGGCGTCGGGCCACCAGTCACCGGCGATCGTGCAGGTCGGCATGCCGAGGCACACCATCGCAGCACCGAGGTGACGGACGAGTGCGCCGAGAAAGAGCTGGATGAATATGGCGCCGACAGCGAGCTTGATCCACTTCATCGCGGGACCGAGATCCGCGCGCTGCTTCTCGTGCGTGTCGAGCTCGACGACGCTCGGCGCGGGACGCGTGAGGAACGCGGTGTAGATCAGCGTCGCGAAGTAGCTCATGCCGAGCAGCAGGTGGCTGGTCGACACGAACCACGGCAGCTTGTACTTGACGGTGATCGCGCCGAGCATGCCCTGGGCGATCACCATGCCGAGGAGCAGCCACGCGAGGCCCTTCTTCTCGGGGCGGCGGCGGAGCAGCAGCACCGTGAGGGCGATCTGCAGGAATCCGACAGTCATCGCCGCGAGACGGTGACCGTGCTCGTAGAACACGCCGCCCACCATCGGGGGGAACAGCTGGCCGTGGCAGACGAAGGTCGGCTCGGGGCAGGCGAGGCTCGAACCAGTGGGATTCACGGTGCCTCCGATGACCAGGAGGACGAACGTCGCAGCCGCCGACAGCTTGGCGAATCGATGTTCGAGCATCTACCGTCGCTGGGTACCACATTTGCGACGGCACCATCGACCAGGTTCGGGGGCTGCGACAAGTCGCCGCAAAAGGTGACCCGAGGCGCGAGTCCTCGAGCGACTCGGGGACCCTGGAGGCGACGCGTCCTTTAGGACAAGTCGCCGCGAAGACGACCGCCCTGTACTGGACCCCAGAGTTTTCAGTACGTTATGATAGGAGCCGACGGATGAGCGACTCGTGGGACGAAACGACGTCGATCGGCACGTTCAGGTCGGACGACCTGGCGAAGCCGAACATCGTGTTTCGGTACAACAAGTACCTCTACCGCACCAACGGCGTGCACCTGTGCAACGGCGGCATGGGCTCGGTCTCCGAGCTCGAGCGGCGTGAGGACGACACCGGGGTGGTCGAGCGCGTCGTCGGCAAAGTCTTCCACTCGAACTACCTCTATCAGCTGCGCACCGACGAGGTGACGCGCCGCGATCACCACCACAACCTTGCCGCGATGGCGCGGATCGGGGCGATCGAGCACCCGAACATCCTGCCGACCTACGTCTCGGCACCGATCGCAGACAACTACCTGTTCGTCACGCCGCGCATGGGGATGACGCTGCTCGAGGCGATCGGCAAGCACAACCTGACCCCGCGCGCGCGCACCAAGCTGCTGGTCCAGGCGCTCGAGGGCCTCGCGACCCTGCATGCGGCTCGTCTGGTGCATCGCGACTTCACGCTCCGCAACATCCTCGTCGACGACGGCGCGAACGTCGCCTACCTGTTCGACTTCGATCTC
>JAYVWH010000908.1:0-4289 GCA_043786265.1 Kofleriaceae bacterium
ACATAACCTACTGACTATACGCATCTATAAACTTGTAGTTGCCAAAACTGCTGCGGTGCAGCAAAGTCGCAGCGTGCTCTACTCTGCGCTCGAGCTGCAACGTGCCTGCCTTCGCCCCGCAGCGGAGCTCGCGTCACTCACCGTCGCTCTCCTCGAGGGATCGACGTTCTTCCCGGCGGCGATCGTCCGCGCGAACAACGCCCTGTTCCAGCGACTGGTCCGGCCGTTTTCGCGACCCGCGTTCGCGATCGGGCGCGTCACCGCCCACGGCGACTACGTTGCGGTCCACGAGGAGGTGATCGCGACGCGATCGTTCTGCCGGCTCGTCCGGTTTCGGCGCGAGTCCAGCGATCCTGGCCGGGCAGTCGCGCTCTCCCGCGACCCGAAGGTGCTCGTGTGCGCACCGCTCTCCGGTCATCACGCGACGCTGCTGCGTGACACGGTCGCGACGTTGCTGCAATCGCACGACGTCTACGTCACCGACTGGCTCGACGCGCGCGATGTGCCGCTCGCGGCCGGGCCGTTCCACCTCGCTGACTACGTCGACTACTTGCGCGGCTTCATGCGGCAGCTCGGGGCGCGCGAGCTCCACGTCGTCGCGGTATGCCAGCCGACGGTGCCGGCGCTCGCTGCGGTCGCGCTCGACGCCGCGTTCGGCGCTGCGACGCCGCGCACGCTGACGCTGATGGGCGGACCGGTGGATGCCCGCCGCAACCCGACGGTGGTCAACCGGTTTGCGACGGAGCGTCCACTCGAGTGGTTCGAGCGCAACGTGATCCACCACGTGCCTGACTCGTTCGCCGGTCGCGGTCGCGCTGTCTATCCGGGCTTCCTTCAGCTGTCCGCGTTCGTGCAGATGAACGCGATGCGCCACGCGCAGGCCTATCAGTCTTACTGGTGCGATCAGGTCCGCGGCGACACCAAAGCAATTGCGGCGCACGAGAAGTTCTACGACGACTACAACGCCGTGCTCGATATGGACGCGGCCTACTACCTCGACACGGTTCGCACCGTGTTCCAGGACATGTCACTCGCACGCGGCACCTGGGAGATCGAAGGAACGCTCGTTCGCCCCGCAGCGATCACCAGCACGGCACTGTTCACGATCGAAGGCGAGCACGACGACATCTCCGGACTCGGCCAGACCGCCGCGGCGCACGAGCTGTGTACAGGAATTGCGGACAGCGCTCGACAGCACCTGATCGCGGAAGGCTGCGGCCATTACGGCATCTTCTCCGGCCACCGCTGGCGCGAGAACGTCTATCCCCGCGTCGCGGCCTTCGTACGCGCGCATTCCACCGACCATGGAGCCCGCACATGACTGCTGTCACGACGCCCAGCGCCCTCGACGGCAAGACCGCGCTGGTCACTGGCTCGACGAGCGGGATTGGCCTTGCCATCGCCGAGGCACTCGCGAGCATGGGATGCTCGGTGATCCTCAACGGCTTCGGCGAGCCCGAGGTCGCGCGCGCACAGGTGCAGCGGGCCGCGGCTGGCTCGTGCCGGATCGCGTATCACGGCGCGGATCTCGGGAAGCCGGAAGAGATCGCGACCCTCATGCGCTTCGCCGATGTCGAGTTTGGCGGCGTCGACATCCTCGTCAACAACGCGGGGATCCAGCACGTCGCGTGCGTCGAGGATTTCCCGGTCGACAAGTGGGACGCAATCCTATCGGTCAACCTCTCGGCAGCGTTCCACACCACGCGCCTCGCGTTACCGCACATGCGCGCCGGGAACTGGGGCCGCATCATCAATGTCGCCTCGGTCCATGGCCTCGTCGCCTCGCCGCACAAAGCTGCATACGTCGCCGCGAAGCACGGCCTGATCGGCCTGACCAAGGTCACTGCGCTCGAGACCGCGCGCACGGGCATCACGTGCAACGCGCTGTGTCCCGGGTGGGTGGAGACCCCGCTCGTTCAGCGTCAGGTCGAGGCGCGCGCATCACGCGATGACGTTTCCACCGACGACGCGCGCTCGGCCTTGGTCAGTGAGAAGCAGCCATCAGGCGACTTCGTGAGCACGGAACAGCTCGCATCGATTGCGGTGTTTCTCTGCAGCAGCGCCGCGGATCAGGTGCGCGGCGCCGCATGGAACGTCGACGGCGGCTGGACCGCACAGTAGCAGATTGCTACGGCGACGCGCCCGGCCGCTTCGACTGCGGGCGGATCGAGATCAGCGTGATGTCGTCATCCTGCTTCGCGGTACCGAGCCAGCTATCGAGTGTCGCGAGCACCGCGGCCGGAGGCGTCTGCTGACCGTCCGCCGCGAGCACTGCGGCCGCCAGTCGCTCCTCGCCGAAGTACTCGTTACGGCGACGCGCCTCTGCGATGCCGTCGGTGACGAGGTAGAGCGATGCGTCCTTGTCGATCTTCTGGCTCCAGGTCGGATACGTGCGATAGCCGCGCGCGCCGAGCACGGTGCCGCCGGTATTCAGCTCGCGCACGCCCTGCGAATCGACGAGCAGCGGCGGCGGATGACCGCCCACCGCGTATTCGAGGTAGCCGCTCGAGAGCGCGAGGTCGAGCACGATCGCCGTGAAGATCACGTCGCTGCCACGGTAAGCGGTCGACACACGATCGTTGAGCGCCTCGAGCACGGCGCTCGGACCACCGAGCGTGTACTTCACCGACTCGTAGACGCTGCGCACCAGCATCGTGACGAGCGCAGCGGGTACGCCGTGGCCAGTCGCGTCAGCGATGAAGATACGCAGCGAGTTGGCCGGCAACTGCGAGACGTCGTAGAGGTCACCGCCAACCTTGTTCAGCGGACGGTAAGCAATTTCGAGATCGTAAGGGCTGGCGTCGGGCGGCGCCGCAAGGATCATCGACTGGAAGATCCGCGCGCGCTCGAGGTCATCGCGCAGCTGCAGCTCCTCGGTGGTGTTCCGCACCATGAACAGCGTGCCGGCGCGCGTGCCATCGGGGAGGATCACACCGCGCGCCTTGACCTCGACAGCACGTGGTCCCTCGTCGCGGCGCGCCGTGAAGTCGCCCACTGGCTGTTTGAGATAATCGAGCAAGCCGGGAACGTCATCGCGCACGAGCTTGTATAGCGTGTGACCGGCGAGCGCGTTGCTTTGCGGCGCGAGGCCCGCGCGCATCGGGAGACCGAGCAATCGAATGAATGACGCGTTGTGCTCGACGATGCGACCGTCGAGCCCGATCACCGCGATTCCGTCGTCGGTCTCGCGCGACAGCGCACGCCAGCGGTGCTCGGTGGCAACGAGGCGGTACAGCAGGTCCTTGTCTACGACCGCCTCGAGGCGGCAGATGAACGACGGGCCGGACGGCGTGACGTTGATGCGCGTGAGGCGTTGGCGGCCCGCGATGAGCAGCGAGGTGATCTCGTCGGGAAGCTCCCCCGTTCGGAGTCGCATCGAGTAACCGCTGCCCGGCACGAGATCGTCGACGTCCCGACCGAGAAGATCGGTCTCGACGCAACCGAACATCTCGCATGTCGCCGGCGTGCAGCGGACGACTTGAAGAGAGCGATCGAGCTCGACGATCGGCTGATGTTCCAGGGTGTCGGTCACGCGAGCGGAGGATATTCGACGGACACGAGGTCGACGGCGAAGTACGTGAGCGACTGCAGGCTGCGCTTTTGCCACGGAATCGATGCGTTCGACTGCACGCGGATCCGGTAACGCTGCTCCGGCTCCAGATCGTGAATGTTGCTGACCCAGGTCACCAGGACCTTGAACGACGACGAGTTCATGAACTCGAGCCGCCGCATGTCGAGGATGACCTCCGGCAGGTGTGCACTGACCGCATTGTCGTGAACCTGGGTGAAGAAGTCCGCCATCCGGTCCGTGGTGAATTGATCGGCGGTGCCGTCGAGCACGACGACGATGCAGCCCGCGTCACCCCGCGACGTGACAACAAGACCGTCGAGATCGAGGCGGGCGTCTGGGGCGGGCGTACTGCTCATGTACGATTACTTGGGTTGCGGAATGACGCGCAAGTACGGCCGGATCGTCTTCCAGCCATTCGGGAACAACTCCTTGGCGTCGTCGTCGGACAGCGACGGGACGATGATGACGTCCTGGCCGAACTTCCAGTCAACCGGGGTCGCGACCTTGTACTTCGCGGTCAGCTGCAGGGAGTCGATCACGCGGAGGAGCTCGTCGAAGTTGCGCCCGGTGCTGGCCGGGTAGGTGATGGTCAGGCGCACTTTCTTCGCAGGGTCGATCACGAACAGCGAGCGCACCGTGGCCGTGGTGCTCGCGTTCGGGTGGATCAGGTCGTAGAGCAGGCTGACCTTGCGGTCGGCATCGGCGAGGAAGGGTAAGT
>JAYVWH010000909.1:0-3683 GCA_043786265.1 Kofleriaceae bacterium
GCAAAGGCGATCCTCGATCGAGAGGGCGGCAATCAGTCTGCAGCGGCGCGTGCCCTCGGCATCAGCCGCAACAAGCTCGCGCGCCTGCTCAAGGCGTGAGTGCTCAGGAACGTCGGATCGTCGACGTCAAAGGCCGCCGGTGCTAGTGCACGTCTTCGATGAACGTCGGGTCGTCGAGCTCGAACGCAGGCGCTTCGGCCGCGGTGTGCTCGACATCGAAGCCCGCATGGCGCCGGCGCGGCTCGGTCCCACGCGCGGAGCGAGTGCGAGCGAGGGGTGCGGGCGTGGTGCGCGGACGCCGTAGCTGCACCGGTGCGATCGGTGCGGGGGGACGCGGCGGCTTCGCACGAGGTGCGGGCGGTGGTACCGCGGCGACCGGCTGCGGCTGTGTGACCCGTAGCGGTTGAGCGGGCGTGAATGCGGCGCGGGCTGGATCGAACACCGGCAGGCCGGCCATCGCGACTGGACCGACCGCGGTCGGCATCGGGACAATTAGCGCAACGATCGTTACCCGGCGGTTGACGGGGATGGGTCCAAACAGCACGAACAGGATGCCTGCGGCCACGACTCCAGCGACGAGGCACACGAGGAGGACAAGCGATGCGACCACGGCGCGCCATCGTTGCAATTTTCGAGCTTGCCGCCGGATCGGGGAAGGTCGCGATTTGCTTGATCGTATGGCCCGGGGTTGGCCGTCCCGGCCGAGGTCTCGACTCCCCGCGCCGGCCACTGCGGTCGCCGTTAAAATGCTGTGACCTCGGCGCCTTGGCAACCCACCGCTACCAGCAGACCGCCAGGACGCCCGCGCAGCGTGCACCGGGTTTCGAAGCTCGACCCCGGTAGCGGCGATCTGCTTCCACTCGATCTTATCGTCGTGAATGACGATCTCGCGGAGGTCTGGACCACACGGCTCACCATCGATACGGGCTCGCGAAAACTGAGCGTCGTCTCCCGTTCGGGGCTTGCTTCGATGAAGAAGCTTGCCGGGCGAGGCCAAGATCTCGTCGATGCCGCAGTGCTTGAAGGCGCACCGATGACGAAGAATGACCCCGTCGACATGTCGCCTGCCGCGATCTCGAAGCGGCTCGAGGAGATGCGCGCGCTGTGCGACCTGATGAGCTACCTCGGCCGGTTTCGACCGCTCGTTGAAGAAGCGGAACGCCGCGCCGCGACGAAGAAGCCCTGACGGTTCTCCGAGAGCGCCGGGCTTAGTTGCCCACCGCTGGGGCCGCGGGATAGCGTCGCTGCATGCGCAGGATGATCTACTCGCTGCTCGTACTGAGCGCGATGACGGGCGTCGCAGCCGCGGACGACGACGAGGCAGATCCGTCAGGGTCGACCACGAGCACCGGCGGCGGTCATCCGGTCGACAAGGGAACGTTTGGCGTCGGCATCGTGCTCGGCGAGCCGACCGGTATCTGCGCGAAGTTGTATCTGAGCGACGACCGCGCGATCCAGGGCGCGGTTGGATTCAACTTCTACGGCAGCGGCATTCAGGCGAACGCGGAGTACGTGTTTCATCCGTGGATCGTCCAGGAGCGCGATGCGTTCGTGCTGCCGATCTACATCGGCCCGGGGTTGCGCTTCATCCAGTACGACGGCGGTCGCAGCGAGGCCAATCACTACGCGATCGGTCTGCGCGGTGTGGCGGGGATGCTGTTCGATTTCAAGGAAGTGCCGCTCGACGTGTTTCTCGAAGTCGCTGGCGTCGTCGAGTACGATTTCAAAGACGGCGAAGGAGTCGGCCTCGCGCTCAACCTCGGCGCCGGCGTGCGCTACTACTTCTGAGTGTTCACCGAGATCGAGGCCAAGACCGCCGATGGCGTGACGCTGCGCATTGATCACGTCACAGCAACGGGAAAGCCGCGCGGCGCGGTCGTGTGCTTGCACGCGATGATGACGGACGGGCGTTACTTCGGCGCGCGCCGCGAGGGGTCGTTCGCGACGACGCTCGCCGCGGATGGCTGGGATGTCTACGTCGCCGACTTTCGCGGCCACGGCCGGTCGGTGCCGCCGTATGCGAAGGGCGGAACGTGGACGTTCGATGATCTGGTCGAGCTCGACCTACCCGCGATCGTCGGCGCGGTTTGCGCGGCAGCCAAGTGCGGCGCAGGCGAGCTGAGCATCCTCGGACACTCGCTCGGCGGGCTGGTGACGTGCGCCGCGCTCGGCACCGGACGGATCACGGCACCGCGACGCCTGGTGCTCGCGGCGACCAGCGTGTGGCTCGGCGAGACGTTGCAACGACGACTGTTGATGAACGTGTATCGCGGCATCGCGCGGGCGGTCGGTCACGCGCCAATTCAAGCGTTACGCATCGGGACCGCCGACGAGAGTGCCGCGTACGTCGACCAGCTGACAGGATGGGCACGGAACGGCCGCTGGATCAGCGCGCGCGGCATCGATTACCAGGCGGCGCTCGGCACGATCACGGTGCCGACGTTCGCATTCACCGGCGCGGGCGACTGGATGTGTCGGGCGCGCGACGCGGAGGCGATCATCCGCCACATACCGAGCAGCGAGGCCCTAAGGCTCGTCGGAAAAGCGCACGGGGACGCTCTCGATCCCGATCATTTCAAGCTGTTCACGGCGTCGGCACTTGCGCCGCTCTGGCACGAGATCGCCGCGCAACTCGGCTGAGCCATTGCACTCCCGTCTCGGGGAGCTTTCGCTCGGTGGCGAAGTTCGTTACAACCGTCGGCGATGCGGGCTGCAAAGTCCATCAAGCGGAAGGGCGGCGCCAAGGCGACGGACCTCAAGGCGAAGGTCAAGCCGAAAGCGGCCGACGACGCAGGTGCGCGCGGCGACCGCAGCAAGCGCTTGCTCGATGTCGTGATGATCCTGCTGCGCGCCCGCACGCCGGTGACCTACCGCGATATCCGCGAACAGTTCCCCGCCTACCAGACACTCAACATCGAAGCCGGCCTGCGCGCATTCGAGCGCGACAAGGCGGACCTGCTCGATCTCGGCATCCCGATCCGCTACGTCACGCCCGACGAAGACGACTCGCTCGAGGACGGCGGCTACGTGATCGACCTCAAGCGCTTCAAGATGCCCGAGGTTCGGCTCACCCCCGACGAGATTTCGGCGCTCGTGCTCGCAGCCTCGGTCGCGCACGCGATGCCGGGCGGCACGTATCCCAAGATCGTCGACCTCGCGCTCAAGAAGCTCGCATTCGATCTGCCCGAGCTGCCCGACACTCCGACGGAGTTCCCGCGCCCGGCGCACAACGCACCGACGGTCCTCGTCCACTTCCCCGAGCGCAAGCAGGCCCCGACCCGTCCCGAGATGGGCGAGCTGTACGCTACGCTCGAGGGCGCCACGCGGATGCGCAAGCGCGTCACGCTCACCTACCAGGCGGCGACCAACGGCCTGACCACGCGCCGCGATCTCGATCCGTACGCGATGGTCTATCGCGAAGGTTCGTGGCTCGTCGTCGGGTGGTGCCACCTCCGCCAGGACGTCCGTTCCTTCCGTGTCGATCGGATTCACGAAGCAGTGATGGCGCCCAAGCCGAAGTCGCCGGACTTCGAGCGCCCCGCCGACTTCGACGTCAAGTCGTACGCGACGCGCTCGCCGTGGACGTTCACCACGGAGCCCGCCGAGGAAGTGCAGCTCGCACTGTCGGTCGAGGCTGCCGAGGTTGCGAACGAGGACTTCGGCCTGACCGCAGTCAAGCGCCA
>JAYVWH010000910.1:0-3649 GCA_043786265.1 Kofleriaceae bacterium
ATCGCCTGACCCGCCTGCGCAAGGGCCTGATCGCCGCGGGCTTGCGCGGCAAGGTCGAGGTCCGCGCGACCTCGGCGCGCTGGGCGTGGGTCGAGTACATGATCGCACAGGCCGAGTCGGTCGCGGGACTCGCGATCATGGACGCCCACCGCGCCGGTGGCAGCTTCGCCGATTACAAGAAAGCGTTCGTCGCCCGTGACGTCGTACCGACCGGTCCGCGTGCCCGAGTGCCGTCGAGCCTCGAGCTGATCGCGCTCAAGAAGCGGAAGCTGGCGAGCTGATGGCAAATCGAACCAGCTCCCTCGTGCCCGCTGCCGACGATCCCGCGCCGGCACAGGCCTGGGAGGTCATCTACAGCGACAGCTTCGACCGCGAGTGCCCTCCGTCGACGCAGGTGTCGGGACATGGCGTCATCCCGGGCTTCGTCGAGCTGTGGTGCCGGTTTCTGCACGAGACCGTCAGGCCTGAGGGGCGGGCGGGGTTCTCCCACTTCGAACTGTGGTTCGACGGTGGGCCGATTCGCGTCGGGTTCGAGCGGGTCGACTTCAAGCAGGCGGCCACGATCCGACGCTGGGTGTTTGGCAGCCTCGGGCCGACGACCGAATCGGTTTACGAGCAGGCAGACAAGGAGCTACTGCATGTGCTTGCGCGTGCACACGCACGGATGCGCACGACCAACGGAGCTGCTGCGGCGATCGTTGCCTGCGCGGAGTCGATCGCAAGGGTCGGCTCTGCCGGCCCGCGCAGCGGCGCCGAAGGCGGCGCGGAGTCGATCGACGATGATCGCGACGCATTCGCGACTCGCATCGCCGCGCTCTAATGAGCGCGCCAGCCGTAGCGCTCTAGCGTCTCGCGTAGGCCCGGTGTCGTCAGCGAGATCGGTTCGAGCCACACCGGCTCGACGAGCTGGCGGCGCCACCACGTGTCAGCGCTGTACGGCTGGAGCCAGTAGCGATAACGCTGCATGCGAATCCACTTCGGTGGCGTCCCGCCGAACGGATCGATCACGAGCTCGCGAATCGTTGCGTCTCCGTCGAGGAGCTTCGCCGCGAGGTGGACGACCCACGGGTCGCGGATCTTGTCATTCATCGCCGCAAACCAGATCAGCCAGTCGAGGCGCCGATGATAGGGACCAAGTAGACATGGCCTCCGCGTGATGTCGCCCGGTTTACACGGCAGCTCGTACGCACGCCACTCGGCATCCGCTGCCTGCGGATCAGTCGACAGCGTTCCCTCGATCACGATCTCGTAGCGCTCTTCGCCGACGGAGCCAAAAGCGCCGTAGGTGTTCACCAGCGATAATCGATCGAAGTCGCGGTTCATCGCCTGGTGCTTCGCGAAGAACAGATTGTCGACGACGTTCCAGCTCTTGATCACGACCAGCACCGCGAACACGCGCACGGCCCACGTGTGACCGCGACCGGGCGCACCCTGCCCTAGCCGTGCCATTATCCACGCGCGCACGCGGCGCGGCATCACGCGCAACAGCGCTCGATCGTCGAAGCACGCGAGGATTGGCACGAGCGTCAGCCAGTTGAGGAACGCGAGGTTCCCACTCGCGATCAGCACGATCTGCAATGCTGCCATCAACATGCCCGCGACCAGGCGCAGGCGGCGCGGTCCGAATACGAACCACGGTGAAACGACCTCCACGACGTGATTGAAGATCACGCCACCTGCGAGCGCCCAGTGCGGTAGGCCGTGGAACAACGGCGACAGCGGATTTGGGATCGGCTGCGTCTCGAAGTGCCAGTCGAGGCACGTCAGGTCCGTCCAGCAGGCGTCGCCGCGGAGCTTGATCAGCCCCGCGCCGAGCATGATCCGGAACGCGAGCCAGCGCACGAGCACGATCGAGATCACCGGTGGTTGCCGTGCAGCGAGCGGCCGCGGATCCCACGGATGGGCAAGGAACGCAGCAAGCAGCGTGGTCTCGAGGATCTGGATCTCCCAGCCAAACGAGAACCACAGCTGGCCGACGCGCTCGAAGCTGCCGTAGATCAGCCACAGCGCGAGCAGGCTCGGCAAATTGGCGTAGCCCGCGAGCAGCGCCAGTGACAGGACCAGGCCGACGATCGCCCAGCCCTGCAAGGCCCCATCGCTCGCGCCCCACATGAAGACGCTCGGCACGTCGACGAATGACTGACCGCCCTCGTGCAGGCGCGCCACGTAGCTCGCAACCGGCGTGAGGCCATCGGATCCAAGTAACCCCGGCCCCTGGAAGATCAGTCCGAGAAACGCGAACACGTAGACCACGCCCAGCAGGCGCAGGATGAGCCAGCGCGTCAGCTGATAGCTCTCAGGTGGACCGAGCCACGCCCTCAGTCGCGCGAGTGGCGACGGCGCGCGAACATCGCAAGGACCGCCTCTGCCGGCCTGCACAGCGTCGCCGGTGGCGGCGCGTAGTCGATCGATCTCGTCGGCGCCGTCGGCGGCCACACCTCGATGGTACCGTGCGCCGAGCTGTGCCCCTAGCGTCAATGCCGATCAGATAGGCGCAAGTTCTCGACGAGGATCGGGTTGTAGCCAGCTGGCGCGAAGTCTATTTCGTCTAGAGGATCATTCTGCCGTGTTGCGGCCGGTCCAGGACACGTTCGCGGACGCTCGAGCTCTTATCAGCGCACGAACGAGTCGAACGCGGACGGTGTGCTCGCCTGCTTTGTTAACTCCGCGCAGGCATGTGGCATCGGCCGCGCCCATACCAACACAGCGGGACGCGCACCTCCCGGGTGGTTTTTCGGGTTCCAGAGCGCGAGCGCTTCACTGGGATCCAGATCAAAGGTCTGGGGGCAGATCGCAGGACGAGCGACGGACAAGAACGCGGTCGCACCTTGGCATCGATGGCATGCGGCGACCGAGTAAGTGACGCGGTCGGTCTGACACGCGCTCGCGAGCCGCGGCGACCTCTTCGATGCCCTCGCCCCTGGCACGTACACGTGCGGATCGGCACGACTCACCAAGTGGTCGTATTGTCCGGTAATCGGACGATAAGATTATCGAGTGTCGCGTCGCTTTTATTCGATCGGGCATTGACACGTCTTGACGTGATCGTCGCGTTGGATCCGCGTTCGTTCCGCTGATCGTCACGAGGCGCGTTGTGCTGCGCGCTGCGTTCGTTTCGGTTGCGTTTTCGATTCTCACCGCGCCCGCCTGCCGTTCGTGCGCCACAGCGTCGGCCATGGGGTCGAAAAGGTGCGTGGTAGAAGTGGACGTCGCGTACGGGTGAGCAGCGCGAGGTGGGAGGCAGCAATGTTGCGAGATGAAGGAGTGGACGTCGCGTCCACGTGGACGGACGAGGACCGCGAGAGGCGTCGCGGGGGACATATCGAGGCGCGTCACGGTGCGCGGACCGACAAGCACCGCGATCCGCGTGGCGATGATGCGCAGAGCTACCCGCGTGGCCGTGCGCAAGGCGACCCGCGTGGCGATGCGCAAAGCGGCCACACCGTCCAAGCGCATCGCGAGATCGATTGCGAGCTGCGACGCATCGCGAAACAGCGGGCCGGGCTCGACGGCCAGGAAGCGCGCTGGCTGCGCGAGGCTGAACGTCACGAGATCTGGCGCAAGCTCGGCTTCTCGACAGCGCTCGAGTATCTGGAAGACGTCTTCGGCTACGCACCCCGCACCGCGATGGAGCGGCTGCGCGTCGCCA
>JAYVWH010000911.1:0-4193 GCA_043786265.1 Kofleriaceae bacterium
GCCGGCGGAGACCGGGTAGATGGACGTGGCGTCTGGTCGGTGATGATGCGGGGCGGTGTGGCGGCGGTGATCGTGGCGGGTGCGGTGCTGATCGCGATCTTGCTGCGCAACAGCGCTCGCTACCGCGCGCTCGCGCCGGCGTTGGCGGCGGTCGCGCTCATCGGTCACCTGGTGGCACACGGCTGGTCGATCCTGCCACTCGTACCGCGCACCGATGTCGACGGCCTCCCCGCGCTGCTCGCCGGCGTTACCGTCGATCCAGCGGTGCCGCGGCGGCTGTATCAGCACCCATCCATGCTGCGACACGACCCGAAGGCGTCCTCGCCGCAGATCGCGGTGAGCATGTATCAAGCTGCAGTCGCGAACACGGCGACACGGTTCGGCTTCGCCTACGCGCCCGGCTACGATCCGGTTGGAAGCGCTCGCCTCAAGCGCGTGTGGGAGGATGGCGCGCGCCACGGCGACCGCCTGCTCGATCTGTTCGGAGTCGAGCTACGCACCGCACGTACTGGCGAAGGCGAGCTCACCGTTCTCGAGCAGCGCCCGGTACGACCGCGGGCGTTCGTCAGCTCGCGGTGGGTCTGGATCCGCGAAGGCGACACCGAAGCGTTGCGCGCGTCACTGTTCGGTCCCGCGTTCGATCGCGAGCTGATCCGGATCGCCGGCACCGGTGCCAACGCGGCGGCAGATGCGCCCGGACTCTCACCTTGTGACATCACGTTCTACGAAGGAGAGCGGGTGCTGATGCGCTGTACCGCAAGCGTACCCGGCTACGCGGTGCTACTCGATGCGTGGGCGCCGGGGTGGACCGCGACTGTCGACGGACGCCCCGCGCCAATCGAGCGCGCGGACGGTGCGGTGCGTGCCGTACCGGTGAGCGCCGGCACCCATGATGTAGAGCTGCGCTACCGCACGCCAGGGCTGCAGTCGGGGGCGCTGATCTCCCTGCTGGGGTGGGTGGGCCTTGTCATCGCCGCCCTGGTTCTACGCGCACGGGATCGAGAGCGGATGACACCGTGACCGAGGCATCAGTGCGCTCTTGGACACGCTGCCCGAGCGACTTCCGCCGTAGTTACTGCTGCGGCGTACGTCCGGTCAGCGTGGCCTGAACGTCCTCGGCGTCCGCGCGCACCATCATCTCGATCAGGTCCTTGAACGTCACCTTGGGT
Source organism: Kofleriaceae bacterium (assembly GCA_043786265.1). Classification (GTDB taxonomy): domain Bacteria; phylum Myxococcota_A; class Polyangia; order Haliangiales; family Haliangiaceae; genus JABFXX01. The sequence goes on from JAYVWH010000911.1 coordinate 1,170, forward strand.
CGCCAGCCCAGCTTCTCCCGCGCCTTGGTCGCATCGCCGTGAAGATGGTCGACCTCCGTGGGACGTAGATAGCGCGGGTCGAGCTCGACGTAGGGCTTCCAGTCGAGGCCCAGCGCGCCGAACGCGACATCGAGGCACTCGCGCACCGAGTGGGACTCTCCGGTCGCGATGACATAGTCGTCCGGCTTGTCCTGCTGGAGCATCAGCCACATCGCCTCGACGTAATCACCCGCGAAGCCCCAGTCGCGCTTCGCATCGAGGTTGCCGAGATAGAGCTTCCGATCGAGTCCGTGCTTGATCCGAGCCGCGGCTCTCGTGATCTTGCGGGTCACGAACGGCACACCACGGCGCGGGCTCTCGTGGTTGAACAAGATGCCGCACGAGATGTGCAGGCCATACGCGTCGCGGTAGTTCTGGCAGAGCTGGTGCGCAAACACCTTCGCGCACGCATACGGACTGCGCGGCTGAAACGGTGTCGTCTCGCTCTGAGGTGGAGGAGCGGAGCCGAACTGTTCGCTCGACGACGCCTGGTAGAAGCGGCAGCCGGTCCCGAGCTCGCGCAAGGCCTCGAGCAGCCGCAACGTGCCCATCGCCACCGTGCCTGCTGTGTACTCGGGCATGTCGAAGCTGACGCGGACGTGGCTCTGAGCACCCAGGTTATAGATCTCGTCGGGTGCCACGCGCTTGACGATGTGTGCGAGCCCGGTCGCGTCCTCGAGATCGCCGTAGACGAGCCGAAGCCGGTAGTCCTTCGAGTGCGGATCCTGATAGATGCCCTCGAGGCGCTCGGTGTTGAACGAGCTCGAGCGCCGGACGACACCGTGCACCTCGTAGCCCTTCGCGACCAACAGCTCGGCGAGGTACGAGCCGTCCTGGCCGGTGATTCCGGTGATCAGCGCTTTCTTCATAGACGTCCAGCCGCACGCTCGGCGCGTGCCCACTCCACCGTACGACGGAGGCCGTCCGCGAGCGAGACATTGGCCTCGAATCCAAAGCGCTCGCGCGCGCGTGTCGTATCGAGACGGCGCCGCGGTTGCCCGTTCGGCCTCGACGAGTCCCATGAGATCCGCCCCGCGAACCCGGTCTCCTTGGCGATCGCGCCAGCGAGATCCTTGATCGAGATCTCGGTGCCGGTGCCGATGTTGACGGGTTCACTCGAGTCATAGCGCTCGGCCGCGAGCAGCAGGCCCTCCGCCGCATCATCGACGAAGATGAACTCGCGCGTTGGCGAGCCGTCGCCCCAGAGCATGATCTCATCACGCCGATCGCGAATCGCGTCGAGGCACTTGAGGATCATAGCGGGAATGACGTGCGAGCTCGCCGGGTCGAAGTTGTCCCGCGGTCCGTAAAGGTTCACGGGAAACAGCATGATGCTGTTGAGACCGTATTGCGTCCGATACGCTTCCGACTGGACGAGCAGCAACTTCTTCGCGATCCCGTACGGAGCGTTGGTCTCCTCGGGGTAGCCGTTCCACAGGTCTTCTTCCTTGAACGGGACCGGCGCGAACTTGGGATACGCGCAGATCGTTCCTGCAATGACGACCTTGCTGACATTCGCAAGGCGACACTCCTCGATCAGCTGGAGTCCCATGATCGCATTCTCGAACAGGAACAGGCCGGGATTGTCGCGGTTCGCCCCGATGCCGCCGACCCGCGCCGCGAGATGAAACACGATGTCCGGGCGAGCGTCTACGACGAGCTTTCGGCACTGGGCCCGGTCGACCAGATCGTACTGAGCTTTGCGCGGTGTGAGCACATTCTCGTCAGCGACACCGCGGGCACGTAGTGCATCTACGAGGTGGCTTCCCAGGAAACCGCCGCCACCCGTGACCAGGATGCGCTTCTCTGATAGCGACGTTGTCAACGTGGACTCGACTCTAGCGCGCGCCGCGGCCGAGCAGCACGACCGGCACCGTCTTCATCAAGATCTTCAAGTCGAGCCCGAGCGACCAGTCATCGACATAGTGGTGGTCGAGCGCCATCCATTGCTCGAAGTCGATGTTATTTCGACCACTCACCTGCCAGACGCCAGTGATGCCGGGCTTCATGGAGAGCCGACGACGGTGCCATCCCCGGATCTTTTGCTGTTCGGCGATCGGCAGCGGGCGCGGCCCCACCAGACTCATGTGCCCTAGCAAGACGTTCAACAGCTGCGGCAGCTCATCGATACTGCTCTTGCGGAGCAGGCGTCCGAGGCGGGTGACCCGCGGATCGTTCGTTACCTTGAACACGGGGCCGGTCATCTCGTTCTTGGCCTCGAGCTGCTGCTTCTTCTCCTCCGCATCCGCGACCATGGTTCGGAACTTGATCATGCGGAACTGACGCCCGTAGAGCCCCGCGCGAGGCTGCGTGAAGAAGACGGGCCGCCCCATCGTCACGATGATCGCGACGGCCACCATCAGCAGTAGCGGTGACAACACGAGGATGAGAATCAGCGACACGAGCCAGTCGAACGCGTGCTTGATTGCGAGCCGGTCTGCGGGCTTCGGCGCAGGATCGAACGACAAGAATGGAAGTCCGAACAGCTCGAGTACGCGCGGAATCGCATCCGTCGGATGTGCCATCTCGATGGCGATCTCCGCTGACACACCGATCGTCTCGCAAGCCTTCAGAGCCTCGCCAAGCTCGCCCGGCCGGTGGTACGGCGGATAAAACAGCACGTGATCGACCGCATGCTCGTGCAGGACGCGCTCGAGTCCGTCGATTCCGCCAAGGTGTTCAACCGTATCGACGGGCTCGGTGCCGAGCTGGCCGACGACAACCGGCGGGCGGGCCTCTGCCGCGCTCGCGCGCAACATCTCATCGAGCTCGGGCGATCGATTTCCCACGACGAGGATGCGGCGCCGCCCGTGCCCGACCTGGTGCTGGTAGTTCTGCCAGTACGCGAGCGCGCTGCGCACGAAATACGACAGCAAGAACGAGCACCCCAGAAACAGTACGACCAGGCTGCGATTGATGACCGACTTCGTGAGGAAGATTGCCGCTGACAGGCCGAGCAGACCGATGACGTGGAGCTTGACGAGG
>JAYVWH010000912.1:0-8365 GCA_043786265.1 Kofleriaceae bacterium
CGCGGCGGCCCCGGTCAGTCGGGCGGCAGGCGCGCCGTAGATCAGCGGGAGCGGATTGTGCGTATGCACCACATCTGCGGCGTGGCCGCGCAGTACGCGTGCGAGTCGCGGGACCAGGGTGGCATCGATGCCGCCACGCTTGACCACGCGATCGATTTCGATGCCATGTTCGCGAAATTCGTCGGCCATCGCGCCATCGGGCGGCGGTGCGAGCGAGACCACTGTCACCTTGTGACCGCGGGCTTTCTGACCGATCGCGAGATCGAGCGCGACCCGTTCCTGGCCGCCGACTCCAAATGACGACAGCACATGGACAATCGACCAGGGGCTCACGCCTTGTCCGTAGCGTGCAGGCACAGGAGTGGCAAGGTGCCCTCACCTATGCCCAACGACGAGCTCGCCCCCACGCCGCATGACAGCGATGACGCTGTGCTCGCCTCGCTCGGCTTGCGACTCGACGATCCGGGCATCGGCGATGTGCGTGCGTCGTGCGCGATGGTCGCGCAACGCATCGTTAGTGAAGGGCTGCGCGTCGTCGGCTTCGTGCCGAGCAACGACAAGGTCGCCGTCCCTCCGCTCCTTGTTCACCTGGGCCTGGCGCTGTGTGATCTGACTGGCGCGACAGTTGGCGTCGTCGACGCAAACGTCCGGTATCCCGGCCTCGCCGGTGTGGCCGAGGGTTCCAACCGCGACCACGACAACTCGGTGTTCAGCACGCGCTGGCTGCGCGGGTCGCTCGCGCTCCTGTCGGCTCCACGCGTGGAGAAGGCGGGTCAAGTCGTTCCTCAGCTCGCGCGAGTGTTGCTCGAGGGCTCGGACCTATTCGCGCATGTGCTCGTCGATCTCACTGGTTTCGAGCTACTCGGCGAGCACGCAACCGCGGCCGCGTGCATGGACGCGGTCGCACTCGTGGGGAAAGCGCACCAATCACGCGAACGTGAGCTCGTCGAGCTTGCCCGGCTGATGCCACAGGGCCGATTTCTCGGCGTGCTGCTCGTGGGTGGTGACGGCAACGCGTCACGGTAGGTGGCGGACTGTGGCATTGCCGCACGCCCTCCATCCCTTGCTGGCCTGGCGTGCTTCGTGCTCTGCTCGCCGCACGATGCGGTCCCTCGAAAATGAAACGATTGCGGTCATCGGCCTTGGCTACGTCGGACTTCCGGTGGCGTTGTCGTTTGGTCGTAAGCTCCCGACAGTTGGTTTCGACATTCGCCAGCGGCGTATCGACGAGCTCAAGAAGGGCCACGACGAGACGATGGAGGTCACGGCCGACCAGCTCGCCGCGGCGACCAAGCTGGAGATGACGGCCGATCCGGCCAAGCTTGCCGACTGCACCTTCTATATCGTCGCGGTCCCGACCCCGATCGATAGCAACAACCGCCCCGATCTGACGCCGATGATCAGCGCGTCCAAGACGATCGGCCCCCACATCAAGAAGGGCGACGTCGTCGTGTTCGAATCGACGGTCTACCCGGGCGTCACCGAGGAGGTCTGCGGTCCGATCCTCGACGAGAAGAGCGGCCTCAAGAACGGCGTCGACTACTTCCTCGGCTACTCGCCCGAGCGCATCAACCCGGGCGACAAGGAGCACACCTTCGAGAAGATCATGAAGGTCGTCTCGGGACAGAACGAGGAGACCCTCGATCGCGTCGCTCGCGTTTACGGTTCGGTCGTCACGGCCGGTGTTCACCGCGCGCCGTCGATCAAGGTGGCCGAGGCGGCGAAGGTCATCGAGAACACGCAGCGCGATCTCAACATCGCCCTGATGAACGAGCTCGCGCTGATCTTCGATCGCATGGGCATCCGCACCCAGGACGTGCTCGACGCCGCCGGCACGAAGTGGAACTTCCTCAAGTTCTCGCCCGGCCTTGTCGGTGGTCACTGCATCGGTGTCGACCCGTACTACTTGACGACGAAGGCGCAGGAGCTCGGCTACCTCCCCGAGGTCATCCTCGCTGGCCGCCGCATCAACAACAACGTCGGTCCGTTTCTCGCGCAGAAGTGCGTGAAGATGCTGACGTCGCTCGACGTGCCGCTGCGCAAGGCCAAGGTCGGCATCCTCGGTCTGACGTTCAAGGAGAACGTCCCCGACCTGCGTAACTCCAAGATCCCGGACATCATTACCGAGCTGAAGCAGTACGGCATCGAGGCGATGGTTCACGACCCGCTCGGCGACCCGCACCAGGCGCGCGAGGAATACGGCCTCGACATCGCGTCGCTGGACCGGTTCACGAACCTCGATGCGTTGTTCCTTGCCGTCGCGCACACGGAGTACGTCTCGAACCTCGACTCCATCTTTGCCCGCGTGCGCGATGGTGGCGTCCTGATCGACGTCAAGAGCGTGATCACCGGCATCAAGCCTCCGCGAGGCATCCGGCTCTGGAGCCTCTAGGTCCGCGATGGCGCGAAACCGCTACGACGAGCTCTGCGAAGATCTGATCAACAATCCGCGCCGGTGGCTCGTCACCGGTGTCGCCGGCTTTATCGGTTCGGCGCTGCTCGAGAAGTTGCTCGATCTCGGCCAGACCGTCGTCGGCGTCGATAACTTCATCACCGGCCACAAGAAGAACATCGACGACGTCCTCTCGATCAATCCCGACGAACGCCTGCAGTTCACGTTCATCGAGGGCGACCTCCGCGATCCCGCGGTCGCGAACAAGGCCTGCAAGGACGTCGACATCATCTTGCACGAGGCTGCGCTCGGCTCGGTTCCGCGCTCGATGAAGGATCCGATCGCGTCGCATCAGCACAACGTCGATGCGTTCCTCAATGTCCTGTGGGCAGCGAACGAAGCCGGTGTGAAGCGCGTGGTCTACGCGTCGTCGTCGTCGGTCTACGGCGACCACCCCGGTCTGCCGAAATACGAGGACCGGATCGGAAAGCTGCTGTCGCCCTACGCGGCCACGAAGCGCGTCGACGAGATCTACGCGCAGGTGTTCCAGGACGCCTACCAGATGCAGCTGATCGGGCTGCGCTACTTCAACGTGTTCGGGCGCCGCCAGGATCCGAACGGTGTATACGCCGCCGTCATCCCGCGCTGGATCTCGGCGCTGCTCGACAAGAAGCCAGTCGTCATCTTTGGCGATGGCTCGAACAGCCGCGACTTCTGCTACGTCGACAACGTCGTGCAGGCCAACCTCCTCGCCGGCACCGCGCCGGATCCCGTGGTCACCGGCACCGTCTACAACTGCGGGTGCAACGGCCGCACGGATCTCAAGCAGCTGTTCACGATGATCCGCGACGACCTCGCCAAGGACGTTCCCGATCTAGCCGAGGTCGAGCCCGTATTCGAGGCGCCGCGCCCCGGTGACATCGCACACTCGCAGGCCGCGATCGACAAGATCACCGCCGCGCTCGGGTATGTCCCGACGCACCAGGTCGCCGAAGGCATGGCCGAAACGGTGACGTGGTTCGCGGAACGACTCGCCAAAGTCCGAACGTAACCGTCCGGAACGTGAGTGCCTCGGGCGCTTGGGATACGATATCCCGCCTTGCGCGTCCTCGTGCTTCTTCTCGCGTTGCTCGCGCTGCCCCTGACGGCGCGCGATGCCAACGCCAAGAGCGTCGGCGTGCTCGTCACGGGCGAATACCTCAAAGGGCCAACACTGCAAGAGGCCGAGTCGTGGCTGCGCAGTCACGGTCAGAAGGTCGTCACGAACGCGCTGCCTTCGGACGCGATCAAGACCCTGCTCGATTGCTTCATCCTCGACGATCCCAAGTGCATGCGCAGCGTGGTCGATGCACGCGCCACCACTGACACCCTCGTCTCGATCCGGATCGACATCGCGAGCAAGAAGCAGCGCGAAGTTCGCGTGACCATCGACTGGTTCGCCAAGAAGCACAGCCCGGTCACCGCGCGCCGCACCTGCGAGGGCTGCAGCGAGGCCGTCTTGCGCTCGACGATCGACGCCATGCTCGAAGACCTCTCCAGGACCGCGCCCGGCTTCACCGGCATGGTCAAGGTGACCTCCAAGCCCGACGGCATCACCGTCATGCTCGACGGCCAGACCATCGGTGTCACGCCAATCGAGCGCAGCGTCCCCGTCGGGGAGCACACCGTCCAGCTCGCGAAGGATGGTCGCACCGGGGCGCTCAAGACCATCACCGTCGACAGCGACACGCCCGTCGATCTCACCCTCGACGCCCCGAGCGGCGCGCAGCCCGTCGAGGATCGTCCGGCCCCGCGCTCCGCGACCCGCCGGTCGCGCCTCGTTCCGGGCTTGATGATCGGCATCGGGCTCGCCGGTGTAGGTGCGGGTGCCGCCCTCTACTTCACGAGCGAGGCGCCCACCGGCAACGGGCGGACCTACCGAGACACGAAGAATCTGGGGATCGGGGTCGCCGCGGGCGGAGGTGCGCTGTTGCTCACAGGTGTGATCATCATCCTTGCGACCAAGTCGACGACCGGGCCCACTGTATCGATGACGCCGGGCGGCGGTGCTGCCGTCGGCTGGACTGGGAGCTTTTGATGATGGGTAAACACCTCGCGCTCGTGCTGCTTCTCGCTGCCAGTGGCTGCAAGAAGGATGATCCGCTGTTCTGCGACAAGAACCCGGGCGCAAGCGGCTGCACGGGGATGATCGACGCGCCGTTCAACGGCGACGGCGATCTGGTGACCGGCGATGCGCAGGCTTGCTTCTCGGGCGCTGGCTTCACCGTGTGTCTTGCCGAAGCGCCGTCGGGCGCAGTGGTGATGCCAACGACGTTCAACACGACCATCGGCGTGGCATCAAACCCGGGCTGTTTGCCCACGCCGGCCAGCTGGACCAACAGCGGCCAACCGGACGTGTGCATCGTGGCGGGCACTACCATCGCGGTCGGCACGGCTCTCGACGTCGAAGGCGACCGGCCGCTGGTACTACTCGCATCGACGACCGTCACGATCAACGCGAACGTCGACGTAGCGAGCCACCGTGCGGGCAAGGTGGGCCCCGGCGCTCCTTCTGCGCTCTGCCTGCCGTACATAACCATCCCCGTGAACTCGACCAGCGGCGGGGGCGGTGGTGCGGGTGGATCGTTCATCACGCAGGGCGGCGACGGCGGTAAGGGAAATAACGGCGCGACGGCCAAGGGCGTTGCGACCGCGACTGTGGGCGCATCGACGGTGCTACGGGGCGGCTGTGCCGGTCAGAACGGTGGCACCGGCAGTGGCGGTTCCAATGGCGGCCAGTTGGGGCAAGGGGGCGGGGCCCTCTTCGTACTCGCAGGCACGTCGATCTCGATCAACAGTGGTGTCTCGATCAACGCGTCGGGCGCCGGGTCCATTGCGACTACCGTCAGAGCCGCGGGTGGCGGCGGTGGCGGCTCGGGTGGGATGATAGTCCTTGCAGCACCCTCAATCACCGGGTCCGGTGTGTTCCTCGTCGCGAACGGAGGCGGCGGCTCGTCGGGCTCGGACAACAGCGGCAATGGAAACGCGACGCTCGGACAAGATCCGAGTGGCACAGCACCCACGACCAACGCTGCCGGTGGACAAGGCCCGAGCAGCGCTGGCAACGGTGGCGACGGGTGGGTGCAGGGTGACTCGACGGCGCAGTCGGGCACCGACTCGGGGGGAGGCAGCCAAGGCGGCGGCGGCGGCGGTGGCGGCGGCGGCTATATCCGCACGAGTGTCGCGATCACCGGTGTGCTCGCGTCTCCGGCCGCGGTCCAGTAGCACTCACCTCAGGCTCTGAGCTAATCCGTTGACACCCGCTGGATCGCTACGCGCGGTTGAACGGCGGCCCGCCGATCGCGATATGATTGCCGACGACAATGGCCGACGACGACATCCTGCCGAAGCCCGAGCCCAAAGAAGTCGACGAGAAGCTGAGCCTCCAGCTCAAGCACATGGTCGAAGACAACGTGCTCAAGGGAAAGCCGTACGGCGACGAGAAGTGCGGCAATTGCCTCTACTACCTCAACACGGACGACGGCATCGCGTACTGCTGGCACCCGAAGCTGCGCATCCTCGTCGGGTTCGAGTGGTGGTGTCAGTGGTGGGAGAAGATATCAGGTTGAGGCAGGAGGACAAAGAGGTCGACGGCCCCGACATCGAGAAGGCTGAAGAGCGCAAGCGCGAGACCGAGCTGGTCGAGGAGCGCGAGGACGAGCTCTACGATCTCGACGGTCTTCCCGAGAGCACGCTCGACGGCGAGCGCAGCACGGCGGTGCTGACCGCGATGAAGCAGATCCTCGCGGGCGATCAGCTGATCATCAACGACCTCAAGCTGCCCAAGCGGCAGCTGGTTGCACTCGAATCGCTCAAGGCGGCCGTCGAGGGCAAGGACCCGCGTCTCGCGCGGTTCGTGTATGCCGAAGATCGCCGCACGCTGCTCGAGCAAGCACTCGCCGTGCTGCAGCCGGAGCTCGCGAGCCTGCAGGGCGCGGGCGACCAGTTCCAGGACATGATCTCCAAGGTCGGTACGCTGCGCGAGAAGCTCAACGTCCTCGAAGACGCCGAGGAAGAGCTGATCGAGGGCCGCGCGCACGATGCGGTCAAGACCGAGGGCGACACCGACGACAAGCCGGACAACAGCGACCTCGACGATCCGAAGAAGAAGGAGCCCGCCGGCAAGAAGAAGCCGAAGAAGCCGGCAGGCGAAGCGGCGGACCTGTCGCTCGATGGCCCCGAGCGGCCCGTCGAGAAGCTGCCGACGCAGCTGACCGGCGCAGAGATCAAAGAAGCGTCAAAGGGACCGACGACGCTCGAGGGACCCGCGATCAAAGACGCGCCGAAAGGGCCGACGACGCTCGAGGGGCCCGCGATCAAAGAAGCGCCGAAGGGCGCGACGACGCTCGTCGGTGCGGAGGTGAAGCCGGACCTGAAGGGACCGACCACGCTCGGCGACCCCGAGGAGATTTCACGCGCCGCGGATAGCGACACGCCGCGCTGGAGGCGGTCGGGTGGCTGAGCTGCCGGCGTGGCTCGAGGCGGTCGTACGCGAAGTCCGGCTGCATGCCGAGGCAGCGCTGTTGCGGCGGCTCAATGCGGGCGCCGGCTTTGCCGATGGCCGGCTCGCGTCGCAGATCTATTTGCGCGACGACGCGGCACTCGCCCGCATCGCGGGCGGCACGCTGCGACCGCAGGGCACGCATCGGAAGGCCGTCGAGCAGATCGAGCAAGAGATCACCGGTGCGACGACGGCATCGGCTCGCGCCACGCAGACGCGACTCGACGTGATGACCGAGCGCATGGGCATCGATGCGGTGGGGACGGGGCTCGTGATGTGCGCACTCGCGTATGCGATCGACCTCGACATGCGCGAGCTGGTGCACGCACTCGCACCACGGCGCAAGCCCGCGCTTCACGTCGAGACGTGCGCGGACATTCTGCAGCTCGCGCCCGCGGCGCTGCTGCGCGCGATCGCACCCGGTTCGCCGGTGCGGCGCGGACGACTGCTCGGGTTCGACGGCGACGATCTCGCATCGGCACTCGAGATTGGCTCCCCTGCCCTCGCCTGGCTCCTCGGTGACGAAGCGCTGCACTCGCCGATCGCAGGGCTGTGTGATCTGGTGCAGCCCGATGCCGAGCACGGTGTGATGCTGCCCGGAACGGTGACCGACGCGCTCGACGCATTGCACTCGAAGATCGGCGCCGGCAACGATGTCGCGGTCGTACTCAAGGGTCCGCGCGGTTCCGGGCGGCGAGCGGCGGCGCATCGACTGGCCAAGGCTCTCGGCCGCCCGTTGCTCGTGATCCCGGTCCCGGCGATGCTCACTGCCGAGAAGAGCGCGCGGGTGTGGCTCCTCGGCACTGCGCTCGCTGCAGCCCGGTTGCGCGGCGCCGTGCCGTACGTCGCCGAGGGCGACTCGCTGTACAACGAATCGGGCGACATCGCCGCGGAGCATGCCGATGCCATCGGGGCGGTGAGCGGCCTGCTCGTCATCGGATCGAGTGGACGCGGTGGCCACCTCGAGCTGCGCCGCGCCCAGTTCATCGTCGCGATGCCGCGTACCGAGCTCGCGGATCGAGAACGCGCGTGGCACCACGCCCTTGCGGCCAAGAACGCGGACACCACACATGCCGCCGAGCTAGGCGCCCGCTACGTGATCGGCCCCGGTGCGATCGCCGAGGTCGTGACGGAGGCAGAACGCTACGCGAAGGCCGCCGGCGTGAAGCTCGAGCTCGACACGCTCGAGGGCGCGGTGAGCCGGCGCCTATCGCTGCGGCTCGGGACGTTCGGTGCGGTCGTGTCGCGCAAGGCGAAGATGGACGAGCTCGTCCTGCCCGACGACGTGATCGACACATTGCGCGACATGATCGCGATGGTGCGCGAGCGAGCGCAGATCCTCGAGCGCTGGGGCTATCAGCGTCACCTCGGCATCTCGCGTGGTGTCGCCGGCTTGTACTCGGGCGAGCCGGGCACCGGCAAGACGATGGCAG
>JAYVWH010000913.1:0-3515 GCA_043786265.1 Kofleriaceae bacterium
GCGACGAGCAGGTCGCGCCACGGCGGCAGGCTCGACTCGCGCGCGAGCAGGTCGCGGAACACGACGCCGTAGCGCAGCAGCAGCTGGCGAGCACTGGCCTCGACATCGAGTGCATCGGGGCGCGGCGCCGGCAGCAGCGACCAGCGACCGGCCGCCGTCGGCAACGCGCGCAGGGCGTGCGCCGGACGCTCCCGATCGCGCGTGCGTGCCTTCTTGATCGCTTCCTGCCACTTGCGCACCGGGGGCACGGGCGTGGCGCGCTCGAGCGAGCGATCGAAGTGACTCTTCATCTCACCGCGCCGCCGATCGACCAGCACGCGCATGCTCGCAAAGCCGTCTGCGGTGGCGACACCCGCCCCGACGAGCTCCCACAGCGCGTCTTCGACCGCGTCGGGCGCCGCATCGATCGACTTCGCGTCGACGAGATCGGGCAAGAACGACGCACCGACCGCGGCGAGGTGATCGCGCACGCTGCGGGCGAGCGGAGACAGCAGCGGCTCGAGCGGCTCGCTGCTCGACGCGACGCTCGCGGCGCGCAACCACGTCGCATCGTTGCGCAGAAGCAGCGCGAGCGGGGCCGACCGCGACGGTGCATTGCGGCGCACCGGAACCGGCGGGAACACCGCATCAAGGGCGAGTGCCGCCGCCGCGAACGGTTCGAGCATCGGAAACGCACGGGACAGCACCCCCGCAATCGCGAGTGCCGTTTGTTGTCGCGTCGCACCGGCCTCGGTCGCAGCGGTCTGCGTTGCGTCGATGGTTGCCGTGATCGCGGGATCGCGCACCGGCGCCGCGGGTAGCTCCGGGGGCGGCGGCGCAGTGAGATCCGGCGCCACCCAGTCCGGAACTTCCTCGATGGTCACGGGCGCGCGTGACGTCACCCACGCCGGCAGAACGACGCGCCGATTCGCGTTCCCATTGGCAGGCTTGCCAGCGCGCGGTCCGGCCGCCTTTGCACGCGCGGTAGCGGCTGCGCGCGCAGCGACACGGTCACCGGTCTTGATCGCATCGCGCAGCAGCGGCGGGAACGTGTCGAGCGTGCCGCGCGCCGAGGTCACGCGCGTGAGCTCGGCGAGCAGTGCGGCGGCCTCGTCAGGAGGCAGCGGCTCGTCGACGAAGTCAGCCTTGCGTATCGAAAGGCGGCACCAGACGACCTGCCCGGCGAGGCACATCTGGTCGAGCCACGATGCTTCGTAGCCATAGAGGCGCGCGGGCAAGATCTCTCGCTCCCACGCACCGGCGGCGGTCTCGAATCCTTGCAGCTGCTCGACGACACGCGCGAGGCCGTCGGCACCGATCAGCTGCGTGTTCTTCGCGACCCGCTGCCAGCGCAGGAAGAACCGCATCAGCGCGGCGGCGCTGACCGGTTCGATCTCTCGCCGCAGCCGCGCCAGCGTGAGGCGATGAATGCGCGCGAGGACGCGGCGATTGCACCACTCCGTCGTCGCGAGCAGATCGCTATCGCCCGCCGCCGCGAGGGCGTCGCGCACGGTCTTGCGCGCGCCGTGGGCCGCTGCGGCCGTGAACGATCCGCGCAAGATCGCGCCGTCGCCCTCGAGCGCGAGTAGCGCGGCGAGAATGTCCGAGCCGCGTAGCCCGAGGTGAGTCGCAAGCGCGTCTGTGCTGATCGGACCGCGGTGATCGAGGTGCGAGCTGACGAGCTTGTTGATCGCTTCCTCGCGCTCGAGGCGTTTGGCCCAGCTCGGCGTGGCGATCATTGGCACGGTCTCGACGTCGTCGCCGAGAATCGCCCGCGCGATGCCGAGCCGCTCGGTCGCTGCCCACGCCGCGTGGACCCGTGCCGTCCCGTCGGGGGCCGCGACCTCCCACCGCAGCCGGCATGCGCGACCGGTCTGCACGAGCGCGCGGAAGTAATCGGCCGCGCCGGGCGCGAGGGCCAGGCCCTGGTGCTCGGGGACGACCCACAGCGCGAGCAGCGCGTCGTGCAGCTCCTCGGCATCGCGCACCGTCGGTGCGACCTCCTCGCCGGCAGCGGCGATCGCGGCCTCGTCGAGCGCACCGGCATCTTCCATGGCCTGAGCCGGCAAGCCGCGGCGCAGCTGAACGGCGCGCGTGCGGCGCTCCTCGAGCGGGGCATCGTCGAGGAATGCGTACGGGTTCGCATTGAGCAGCTCGTGCGACAGGGGGCTCGGCTCGACCGTGTCCTTCGCCATCACCTGGATCGCGCCGCTCTCGAGGCGCTCGAGCACGTCGCGGAAGCCGTCGATGTCCATCGCCTCGACGAGGCAGTCACGGACGGTCTCGAACACGAGCGGATGATCCGGGACTTCGCGTGGGCCGACGATGTTCTCACCGCACGCGAGCGCCTGCGGGAACACGACGGACAGCGTATCGGCCGCGCGCATCTTCACCAGGTGCGGTGGAACGCGCTTGCCGGCGCGCCGGCGCAGCACCGTGAGCGAGCGGGTCACGTTCCAGCGCCAGCGGATCTCGAACATCGGCCGATCGAGCAGCGCCTGGATCAGCGTCTCGCGGGCACCCTGCGACGTGACGTAGCCAAACACAGTGTCGAGCGGGAAGCTGTGCGGCTGGCCCAGCGAGATCACGATGCCGTCGTCGGTCGCAATCGCCTGCAGCTCGAAATCGAACGTGACGCAGAACTTCTTGCGCAGGGCGAGGCCCCACGCACGATTGATCCGTCCACCGAGCGGCGAGTGGATGACGAGCTGCATACCGCCCGCTTCGTCGAAGAATCGCTCCGCGATGATCAGGTCATTGCGTGGCAACGCACCGAGCGCGCTGCGCGACACCGCGAGGTATGCGACCAACTGTTGCGCCGCGCGCAGCGACATCGACGTCTCGGCGGCGAGCCATGCAGCGATCTCCTCCACGCCAAACGTCGCCAGTCGCTGATCGATCTCGCCACGCAGGTGGCTAACCTCGTCGGACAGCTCGCGCGTTCGCGCGGGCGCTTCGCCGAACCAGAACGGGATCGTGGGCGGCTGGCCGCGCGCATCCTCGACGAGCACGCGGCCCGCCTCGATCCGGCGAATCTTCCACGACGTGTTGCCGAGCTGGAACACGTCGCCCGCCGAGCTGTCGATCGCGAAGTCCTCGTCGACGCTGCCGACCGGGGTCTCCTCCGGCCATTGCACGACGGTGTAGTTGTTGTTGTCGGGAATCGCGCCACCGCAAGTGACCGCCGCGAGTCGCGCCGACCGCCTCGCCTTGACCCCGCCGCCGACGCGGTCGCGGTGCAGATACGCACCGGCGCGCCCCCGCCGATCGGACACGCCCTCGCCGAGCATCGTCATCACCTGCTCGAGGCGCTCCTCGGATAGATCCGCGTACGGTGTCGCGCGGCGGATCAGTGAGGCGAGCTCGATCTCGGGCAGATCCTCGGCGGCGCAGATCGCGACGATCTGCTGCGCGAGGATGTCGAGCGGTGCATCGCGCAGTGTGATCTGGTCGAGGTTGCCGCCGCGCACGCCGCGCACGAGCGCCGCGCACTCCATCAGCTGGTCGCGAGTGAGTGCGAACAGCCGACCCTTCGG
>JAYVWH010000914.1:0-2962 GCA_043786265.1 Kofleriaceae bacterium
CCAAGCGGCCGAGCACCGACGGTACCCGACACGACTACGTGCTGCAGTTCGACCCGATCGCCGCGCAGGCCGCGCAGATCCTCGACGCCGTCGATGCAGGTGCTCCTGCCGGTGAGTCGCATGAGGAGACTACGCGCCGCCGGATCACGCGCCTACTCGAGCTCGCGGGCGACTGGAGCGAGGCTGGCGAAATCGATAAGGCGGTGTCAGCCGTCGACCTCGCGCTGTCCGAGGATCCCAACAGTGCTCTCGGGCAGAAGCTGATCACCCGGAACAAGGACACGATCATGTCCCTGTTCCAGTCGTACCTCGGCAACCTCGATCGTATGCCGCAGCTCGCTCGCCCGCTCCACGAGCTGGCGAGCGCACCGATCAGCCCGCGCGCAGCGTTCTTGCTGTCGCGCATCGACGGCACGTTGACCATCGACGAGCTCCTCGACGTGTCTGGCATGCCCCGGCTCGAGGCCTACCGGCATCTGTGCCAGTTGTTCCTGCGCGGCATCCTGCGATGATCTAGCGTCACGCGTGGTACGAGACGGCATGAGCCGTATCTACCGCCAGCTGCCTGCCAAGGGCACCCGCCTCGCGATCGCATACTCCGGGGGGCTCGACACGCGCTGCGCCGTCGCGTGGCTCGCGGAGCAGGGCATGACGGTTCACGCGTACACCGCGGACCTCGCGCAGCCCGATGAGGTGAACTGTGCCGACATCCCGCCGACGGCGATCGCGCACGGCGCGAAGGCAGCGCGGCTTCTCGACGTGCGTGATGGCCTCGTGCGCGAGGGCTTGATCGCGATCCAGAGCGGCGCGTTTCACCTCTCGGTCGGTGGCAAGAAGTACTTCAACACGACACCGCTGGGCCGCGCGGTGACGACGACCGCGATCGTCCGCGCGATGGTCGATGACGACGTGCACGTGTTCGGCGATGGCTCGACGCACAAGGGCAACGACATCCAGCGATTTTATCGCTACGGCATCCTCGTTGACCCGACGCTGAAGATCTACAAGCCGTGGCTCGACAGCGCGTTCGTCAAGGCATTCGGCGGGCGCACCGAGATGTCGCAGTACCTCGCGAAGATCGGCAAGCCGTACAAGACCGGCGTCGAGAAGGCGTACTCGACCGACGCGAACTTGTTAGGTGCAACGCACGAGGCGAAAGATCTCGAGCGCCTCGACACCGGCATGCGAATCGTCGATCCGATCATGGGCGTCGCGCACTGGAAGCCCGAGGTCGCGATCGCGGCCGAGGAGATCACGGTCGGGTTCGAGCAGGGCCGTCCCGTGACGATCAATGGCCAGCGCTACGACTCATTGTTCGAGCTGTTCATCGAAGCGAACAAGGTCGGCGGCCGCCACGGCCTCGGCATGAGCGACCAGATCGAGAACCGCGTCATCGACGCCAAGAGCCGCGGCATCTACGAGGCGCCCGGCATGGCGCTGCTCCACGTCGTCTACGAACGACTGCTCAGCGCCATCCACAACGAGAACACGCTCGATCTCTACGCGACACTCGGGCGCCGCCTGGGCCGGTTGCTCTACGAGGGCAAGTGGTTCGATCCCGAGTCCTGCCTGCTCAAGGATGGGCTGACCCGCTGGGTCGCCCCGAGCGTCACCGGCGAGGTCACGCTCGAGCTGCGTCGCGGCGACGACTACACGCTCGTCAGTACACGCGCCGAATACATGTCGTACGGCCCCGACAAGCTGTCGATGGAGCGCGTCGCCGAGCCGGCGTTCACGCCCGAGGATCGGATCGGCGCCCTCGAGTTACAGAACCTGTCCGTCGGGGACAATCGCGATCTGTTGCTCCACCACCTGTCGAGCCTGCGCGCGCTCGGTCCGGGTTCCGATCCACTCGGTCGATTGCTCGGCGAGCCGCTCGCCGACGAGTGATACGATCACGCGGTGCGCTGGGTCGTCGCTGTTATCAATGGCGATTTGCCCGAGGGCGACCCGCACCTATCGACCGACGGGTGCCGGATCTACCTCGGCCTCGGCAACTGGAATTTTTGTCGCGACGGCGCTGAACTAGTTCGGTGCGCGGCTTCGCCGCGTCATTTTCCCCTACCTCGGCCCCAACCCGTAGAGCCCGGATCATTTTTGAGATGGGCTCTAGTCGAGCGGGTCCGCGACGTCGTCGTGCTCGACGTGAGCGGGCGTGCGAGAGACATCGAGAACGTGCTGCACGAGCGCGGGCAGGTAGTCGGCGAGAGGAGGGCAGCGCAGCGTAGTCCCGGCGAGGGCCTGGGCGGTGTTGGTCTGGTCGTAGTGGACGGTGTGGTCCAGCATGTCGAGAAATGCGAGCGGGCCGCGTCCGAGCCGCGCCAGGCCGGGCGTGCGCAGCACGGCGCGTGCGAGCGGGCGCGGAATGCTGCCGCGCGGCTTCTCGGTGTTCGCGTGCATTGCGACTGCGTCGAACACGTCGCGCGCGGTCATCGGGTTGGGATCGACGAGGTGGAACGTCTTGCCGGGCGCGGCCGATGTCCGGGCTGCGTGCCACGCCGCGTCGACGACATAGTCGATCGGCACGAGGTGCAGCGGCGCCTCGCCACGGCCGAGGATCGGGAGGCGTAGCCCCGAGGCGTTCGTGGCGATCAGCACCATCAAGTAGTACGGCCCGTCGAGGCGGTCGATCTCGCCGGTCGTGCTGTCACCGACGATCGTCGACGGCCGCATCACGCTGATCGGCAGCGCACGCATCGCCGCGCGTACGAGCCGCTCCGACTCGTATTTGGTGCGTTCGTAACCGTTATGGAACTTCTGGCCGGCATCGAGATCTTCCTCGTACACCGTGCCGTTGCGGTTGCCGGACACCGTGGCCGTCGACCAGTGCACGACGCGGGCGAGGCGGCTCGCATCGCGTGCGAGGTCTAGCATCGTCCGCGTCCCGGCGACGTTGACCCGCCGCATGGTGTCGTCATCGACACCCATGAAGTAGATGCCCGCCAGGTGATGGATCCATGTG
>JAYVWH010000915.1:0-3248 GCA_043786265.1 Kofleriaceae bacterium
CAACAGCAGGCGCAGGCTGCGCAACAAGGTCAGAAACCGCAGCCGGGGCAACAGGGGCAGGCGGCGCAGCAGGGTCAAAAAAGCCAGCAAGGTCAGCAAGGGCAGAAGGGTCAGCAAGGCCAACAGGGCCAACAGGGCCAACAGGGCCAACAAGCGCCACAGGGCCAGCAGCCCGGCCAGAACAACGGCCAAGGCAGCGGCGATCCGCAGAACGGACAGGGCTCGGGACAAGGCTCTGGACAGGGCTCGAACGATCCGTCGAAGCAAGGGCAGCAAGGGCAGGGACAGAACGGCCAGCGCCGTCGCGACCGCACGCAGAACGAAGGCCCGCGCACGCCCAGCGACCGCAAGCTCGATGACCTCGAGGATTTTTCGCGCAACCTCCAGCGGGACGGTGCACGCCGCAAGGCCAGCGGTCGCGCACGCGATCCCGACAAGGACTGGTAGCGCTACACTGGGGGCCGATGAAGGCCCTCGTCGTCGACAAGACGGCGGCGACGCACGATGCGATCGCTGAGCTGCTCGGTGATCTGAGCCAGGGCGGGAATCACGAGCTGGCGTGGGCACCGCGCGACGCGGCTGCCGAGAAGCTGCGCGCTGCGATCGCGGCCGGGCACGCATTCGATGTCGTGCTGCTCGAGGGCGAGCCCGCGCCATCGGCGCAGCTGGTCCGCGAGCTGGTCACCGCTGGTGGTGGCGTGCGCGTGATCCTGCTCGCGCGTGATACCGATGGCATCGCGCTCGCCACGCGCATCGGTGCCACCGACGTGATCGTGCGACCATTCGCGGCCGCCGAGATCGCGTTCCGTCTCGCGCGAGCGAACCCCGACTCGCGTGCTGACAAGCGCCGCCCGCGCAAGAGCGACGTGTTGATCGGCGCGGGGGCATGGCTCAAAGACCTCTACGACCGCATCACGATGGTCGCCGGCACGGATGCGACCGTCGCAGTGTTCGGCGAGAGCGGCACCGGCAAGGAGCTGGTCGCTCGCACGATCCACAACTCGTCGCCGCGCCACGATGCGCCGTTCGTCGTCGTGAACTGCGCGGCGATTCCCGAGCCGCTGATCGAGGACGAGCTGTTCGGCCACGTGCGCGGTGCGTTCACCGACGCCACCCGCGATCGCGAGGGCTTGCTCGGAGCGGCGGACACGGGCACGCTGTTCCTCGACGAGATCGGGGAGATGCCGCTGCCGCTGCAGGGCAAGCTGCTGCGCGTCCTGCAATCGCAGGAGTTTCGCCGGATCGGCGATGACACCGACCGCCGCGTCGACGTTCGCATCATCACGGCGACCAACCGTGACCTCGATCAGCTGGTAGCGCGCGGCAGCTTTCGCCAGGACCTCTACTACCGCATCAACGTGTTTCCGCTGCACCTGCCGCCGCTGCGCGAGCGACCCGATGACATCGCACTGCTCGTGCACCACTTCGTGCAGAAGTACCGCGCACGCCTGGGCAAGGTCGTCGAGGGGGTGACCGCCGCTGCGCTCGCGCGGCTCTCAGCGTATCCGTTCCCGGGCAACGTGCGCGAGCTCGAGAACAAGATCCACCAGGCGATGGTGATCGCCGCCGGTCCATTGATCGAAGAGGACGATCTCTCGCTCCCGGCACCGAGCGCGACGAGCACCCTGCGAGTCGATGTCACGCGTCCGTTTCGGGAGGTCAAGCAGCAGACGATCGACGCGTTCGAACGCGCATACCTGACGGAGCTGTTGCGTACGCACCGTGGCAACCTCGCGCAAGCCGCACGCGCGGCGGGCATGGATCGGAAGAACTTGTGGGCGCTCGTCGAGCGTCACGAGCTCGATCGCGCCCGCTTCAAGAAGCCGTAGACTGACGGCAATGCCCCGCGCGAAGTCAGCGCTGTTCACGATCGGCTACGAGGGACGCGAGCTCGAGGAGCTGATCGTCGTGCTGTCGGCCAACCGCGTCGAGCGCGACAGCATCGATCGACGAGTGGGCCATCGAGCGCGGGCATCGCCATCGGCTCGACCTGGCCGCGTCGGCGCAGCGACGGGATCTTGCCGCCCTCGAGCGTGATCGCTTCGGCGTCACGGAGCGTCATCACGCGGAGCAGGGACACGATCGCGGACATGGTCGTCACGATAGCAGTCGGTCCGGCACGTCGCGCCGCATTGGCGCCGGGCCCGCCCGCGGTGCCTGCCAACCTGTCAGCTCGCCGTTTCCAAAAGCCGGGCTGTGAAATCCGGAGGTTGTGGTAACGTCCGCGCCGCATGGCGGTCGATGACCTGCGCTCTGGAACATGGGTCACCTACGTCGGTGGACGCGCGACGAGTGCCCGCCTGCGTCGGTGCCGCATCGAAGTCGTCAGCGGACCGGACGCAGGGCTCGTTCGGGACATCGAATCGCACACGATCCGGATCGGCGCCCGCCGCGGCAACGATGTCCAGCTGACGGACTCCAAGGTCTCGGGCCTCCACTGCGAGATTCGGCTCGACGACCGCGGCTACCGTCTGCGCGACCTGGACTCGACGAACGGCACGTACGTCTCGAGCCTGCGTATCAACGACATCTACATCGGCGCGGGCGCCGTGATCGCGCTCGGCAGCACGCGGTTCAAGTTCGATCCTCTCGGTGAGAGCGTCGAGATCGAGCTCGCCGATACCGATCGGTTCGGCTCGATGATCGGCCGCTCCGTGAAGATGCGCGAGATGTTCGCCCGTCTCGAGAAGCTGGCGCGGACCGATACCACGGTGCTCATCACGGGTGAGACCGGCGCCGGCAAAGAGCTGGTCGCCGAGGCGCTCCACGATCACTCGCCGCGCGAGAAGGGCCCGTTCGAGGTCCTCGACTGCGGCTCGATCCCGCCGAACCTCATCGAGAGCGAGCTGTTCGGTCACGAGCGCGGTGCATTCACCGGCGCCACCAACTCGTACGCCGGCGCGTTCGAGCGTGCCCACGGCGGCACGGTGTTCCTCGACGAGATCGGAGAGCTGCCGCTCGCGATGCAGCCGAAGCTGCTACGCGTGCTCGAGCGCAAGGAGGTCCGCCGCGTCGGCGGCACCAAGACGCTCGAGGTCGACCTCCGCGTCGTCGCCGCGACCAACCGCGACCTCGGCGTCGAGGTCAATCGCGGTCGATTCCGCGAGGACCTCTACTACCGGCTCGCCGTCGCCCGCGTGCACGTGCCACCGCTGCGCGAGCGCAAGGATGATCTGCCCCTGCTGATCGAGCACATCATTACCACCACGCCCGGTGGCGAGACGGCGTCGATTGCACAAGAGACGATC
>JAYVWH010000916.1:0-2890 GCA_043786265.1 Kofleriaceae bacterium
CCCGCACGACTACACGCTCAACCGCCTTCTGCGGTACTTCCTCCAGGTCTGCAACGCGGTCGACTACGCGCATCACCGCGGTGTGATCCACTGCGACATCAAGCCGGCGAACATCCTCCTCGGCGATTACGGCGAGGTCTTGCTCGTCGACTGGGGCCTCGCACAGTCGCGCAACCATCCGCTCGGCGTGCGCGGTGGAACGCTCGGCTACATGGCGCCGGAGCAGATGGATCCGTCGGTCGACCGCATGGACTGGCGCACGGACGTATTCGCGCTCGGCGCGATCCTCTACGAGATCCTGTGCGGTGTGCCCGCTTTCGAAGAGGCGCGCAAATCCGACATCACGCAGCTCAGCCGCGACCCGTTCAAGATCTACCGCCGGCCACCGATCCCCTCGTCACGGGACAGCCGCCTCGAAATCCCTCCCGAGATCGAGGAGACGTGCATGGCAGCGATCGCCGTCGAGCGCGAGAAGCGGCTCGCTACGGTGCGCGAGCTCGCCGGCGCCATCGAGGAATGGATAGAGGGCTCCAAGCAGAAGGAGCGCCAGCGCATCGAGGCAGACAAGAGCGCCGATAGCGGTGACGAGCTCGCCGAACGCTATCACGAGTTCGTGGAGTCGCGCCCCGAGAAGCTGACCGTGTTCCGAGCGCTGCGCGCCGACGTCGCGCCGTGGGCCTCGCCCGACGACAAGCAGGACCTGTGGGACGCCGAGGACATCGTGCGCGTGACCGACGCGCTGCAAGTGCGCACGTTCCACTCTGCGGTGTCGGCCTACGAACGTGCTCTCGATGCGGTGCCGAATCACACGCGCGCTCGCCGTGGTCTCGCACGCTTGTATTGGTCCGAGCTACAGCGTGCACGCCATCGCGGCGAGCCGCTCGACCAGATCGCCTACGAGCAGCTGCTGCGCGAAGTGGACGACGGCACGTTCGTGCGCGAGCTGCAGCGCGATGGCGTGCTCGAGCTCACGATGAGCGAATCCGCGGGTCAGGTCACGCTCGGCAAGCTCGTCGAGCGCGAGCGCCGTCTGGTCGAAGGGGCGAGCGAGCCCGTCGCCGAGCGCGCGTCGGCACGCCGCTCATTGCCTGCGGGACGCTATGTCGTGACCGCGAAGATCGATGACGGCCCGGCAACCGTGTCATGGCCGTTCAACATCGCGCCGGGCACCCTGTGCCGCCTCGACGTCAACCCGCCTCGTGCGGGAACGCTCGGCGACGACGAAGTCTTCATTCCGGCGGGCCCCGCCCGGCTGGGCGGCGATCCACTTAGCATCGAGAGCGACGATGCGGTCGTCGTCGAGCTGCCGGCCTTCATCATGCAGCGGCATCCGGTCACGTTCGGCGACTGGTTCAAGTTCCTCGATGACCTGAGGGGTCGCGACGACGCATCGGTGTCCGCGCACACCCCCCGCACCGACACCCCCGTCGGCGATGCGCTCGAGCTACCAGTGTTTGGTGTGAGCGCGGAATCGGCGGAGGCCTACGCGCGCTGGCTGTCTGCGAGCGATGGTAAGAAGTGGCGCCTGCCCGTCGAGAACGAGTGGGAGAAGGCTGCGCGCGGTACCGATGGCCGCATCTTCCCGTGGGGCGACCACTTCGACGCGACGTTCTGCAAGATGCGCGACAGCCGCCCGGGCCTGTCTGTCGCCGAACCGATTGGCACGTTCGAATGGGACGTGTCGCCGTACGGTGTGCGCGACCTAGCCGGCGGCGTTGCCGACTGGTGCATTCCTGATCATCGTCGCACGGCTCCCCGCGAGCCGCGCGAAGTCGTGTCGCGGGGCGGGGCGTGGTGTGATTGGGCGATCGACTGCCGGCTGACGTCACGCCGGCGTTATTTGGCGGTGGAGCATTCGGCACGCGTGGGTGTGCGGCTGGCGCGGGATCTGTAACGTTCGAGGAGAATCATGGAGAACCTGACTTCTGGAGACCTGACGATCGAGGTGGCTGAGTTGCCTGAGGGCATCGTCAGCTGCACCTGGCGCGGCAAGAGTAACGAGCGCAACCCACCCGAGATTCTCAAGCCGTGGTTCGAGAAGCTGATGGCGGCCGTGGCCGAGCGCAAGGGCTCGGTCGAGATGCACTTCGAGAAGATCGACCACTTCAACTCGTCGACGATCACGGCGTTGATCAAGCTGATCCAGACCTGCCGCAAGTCGAGCGTGAAGCTCGTGATGGTTTACGACCAGAGCCTCAAGTGGCAGCGCTTGTCGTTCGACGCGCTGCGAGTGTTCGAGAAGAACGACGATCTGTTCCAGCTGAGGTTTGCATGAGTAGGTTCGACGACTTTGGATTCTCGATCGACCTTACCGTCCGTAACGAATGGCGCAACATCGATCTCCTGCGGACCTCGGTCCAGAACTGCTTCATCGCGGTGTTTGCGGATCTCGATGGTTGCCACGCAATCGCGATGGTCACCGGCGAGCTTCTCGAGAACGCACTGAAGTATGGCGACTGGTCCAACGCGGACCGCGCGATGTTCCGGCTCCGCGTCGACGGCAAGGACCCCAACATCCAGGTCAGCGTGCAGAATCCTCTCAAGAAGGATGAAATCCACGCGCAGAACTTGATGAAGCAGATCGAGTGGCTCGCGAGTTTCCCGACGCCGGAGGCGGCCTATCGCGCTCGCATGCTGCAGATCGCGCAGGATGATACCGGCGAGGATGCGCCGAGCCGGCTTGGTCTCGCGCGCATCGCGTTCGAGGGCAACTGCCGCATCAGCGCGAAGATCGAGAACGGCATGGTCAACGTGACCGCGCTGCTCATGCGCAGCGACGAGAGCTAGAGCCATCTCAAAATTGATCCGGGCTCTACGGGTTGGGGCCGGGGTAGGGAAAAGTGACGCGGCGTAGCCGCGCACCGAACTAGGGACACGCGGACGTGAGGGC
>JAYVWH010000917.1:0-3947 GCA_043786265.1 Kofleriaceae bacterium
AGCGCGGCAGGATGCCCGCGTGATGGACGCCGATGCCGTGCGTGAGCAGTGAGCGCAGCTCCTTGCTGGCGCCGGCCGGCAGCAGCGCCTCGTCGCACAGCGTCTCGATCTTCGCTTTCTCCTCCTCGGTCGTGAACCGGCGGCACGATTTCAGCAAGCGCGCGACCTCGAAGCATTGCTCGCGGCCGAACACGAAGATGATCGCCGGCACATCGCCGCTGTGCGCGAGGTCGCGCACGGTCTCGATCATCATGTCCTCGCGGTACTCGTGCACGAGCGGGACCTTGCGCTCGCGTGACTCGATGAGCTCCATCGGCATCCGGCGGGTCAGCTCGACCCAGTGGCAGAACTTCTCGGGATGGCCGACCGTCGCCGAGAGGATGATCAGCTGTGTCCGCGGATCGAGGCCGATGATCGACTGCTCCCACACATAACCGCGCTCGGGGTCGTTGAAGTAGTGCCCCTCGTCCATCACGACGATCTCGGCGGGCGACACGTGCTTGTCGGCGACGATCCGGTTCCACAGGATCTCGGCGACCTCGACCTGGATCGGCGCCTCGCGGTTGACCTTGTAGTCGCCGGTCGCGAACCCGACGTTGTGCTCGCCGAAGTCCTCGGATAGCTCGCGGAACTTCTCCTCGGTGAGTGCGCGCAGCGGCGTGGTGTAGATCGCGCGCTGGCCGCGACCGAGCGCCATGTGCAGCGCAGCCTTGGCCATCAGCGTCTTGCCGGTCCCGGTCGGCACCGTCACGAGCACGCTCTTACCGGCGTAGATCGCGCTGATCGCCTGCTCCTGCACCGGGTACGGCTCGATGCCCTTGCCGAACAGAAACTTCTCGTAGAACGAGAGCTCGAGCTCCGCCGTCGTGGCGCTCATTCGAAGTAGCTCCGGTGGCTGCCCCAGGTGGCGCCCCAGTCAGGTAGCGCGTGCTCGCGTGCCCACGGCGTGAGAATGGGAGACAGCGCCGATTCGAACTGGAACCACAGCGACGCGCCGCCCAGCGAGATGGGCTTGTCGTTGTCCGCATCGGTCGCCTTGCGCGCCCGCTCGACCGCGCGCCCGCTCACGCCGTGCGGTGTCATCGACGGGGTGATGAACACGCACCCGGGCTGCCAGGGGCTTCCCGCAGGCGACTGCTCGCGGATGATGCCGTTGATCTCCGCGGTGGTGTTGCGGTGAAAGAACGGAGGCCGGAATGTGTTCGTGGTCGCGTCCCACCGCGGCGGGAACGTGACGAGATCGAGCGTGTGCGAGCCTGGCTCGTCGAGCGGCGCCGACAGTACGGTGTGCACGCTCGGGTCGCCGTGGTCGAAACGAGCGTTGCCGACGGGCGAAAACGCATCGAGGTCGTACACGAACGGCAGGTAGTTGCCATGCCAGCCGGCGACGTCGAACGGCGAGTGGTCCTGACGCGCTTCGTGGAGTGCTCCGCCGAGCTTGCCCACCACGCGGAAGTCGGGATCGAGACGGTCCTCGTACCAGGCAAACGGCGCCTTGAAGTGCCGCGCGTCGGCGAGTCCGTTCGCACCGATCGGTCCCCGGTCGGGCAACTGGAAGTGCCGGCCGAATGCCTCACCGACGTAGCCCCGCGCCTGGTTGCCATGCAGCAGCACGCTGAACACGATGCCTCGCGGAATGAGCGCGACATGTCCGGGCTTGACCACGAGCGGCCCGAGCTCGGTCATCACCGTCACGGTGCCGTCGTACGGCAGGATCAGCAGGTCGCCGTCCGCGTTGTAGAACGCGCGGTGCTCCATGCTCCGATTCGCGGCGTACAGGTGGAATGCGTAACCCTTGCGCGAGATGGCAGAGCCCGCGCCGCACACCGTGACAAGCCCGTCGAGAAAGTCGCGCTCTCCCTCGGCGCGCGGTTGCGGTGCATGACCGACAAGGTTGATCTCTGGCGGATGGTCGAAGCTGCCAGAGATCAGGGGCATGTGCAGCGGCGAGTACGCTCGGCGCTGCGCCGAAGGACGCACGCGATAAAGCCACGTGCGCTGGTTCGCGGCGCGTGGTGCCGTGAAGCCGGTCCCGTTGATCTGTTCGGCGTAGAGACCGTACGGCGCGACGCGCGGCGAGTTCTGCTGCACTGGCACCGCGTGAGGCAGCGTCGTCGACTCGTTGGTGAGCGTGTTGCCGAGACCCGTGCCGGGGAATCCGCACGCGAGCATCTCCCACGCGGCGAGCCGCTGGCGCAACGTGATCTCGTGACGTTCTCCGGGGCCACTGACATCGACGACTTTTCCGCCTGCCCGCGTGAACCAATCGACTGTCGCGTCGAGGTCCGTGCGTGCGATGTACTTGTCGTACTCGGCAGCGCCGAGGACCATGTTAACCGAGCCATTCGAGAATTCGGCCGGTCCCCACTCCGCGGGATGCCCGACGCGCGCCCCTGCCGGTGCGAAGACGGCCCGCAGGTTCCGCTTGGTTCGTGCCGCGACCTCGAGCGCGAGACAAGCACCTTGCGAAAAGCCGGCGAGCACTACATTGATCTCGGGAAGCCGTGCGAGCGCCGCCTCGACGCGCGCAATCGCCCGTAGTACCTCGGGGTCACTCCCCGCCCCGGCCTCCGAGTAGCGAATCGCGTACCAACGCTCGTCGCCACCTTCCGCGCGCAGCCCGACGACCGTGACCTCGTGGCCGAAGACCTCGCGCATGCGCCGCACGATCGTTCCCGCTTCGGACCCGCGACCATGGAGCGCGAGCACGGTGATGCGGGCAGCCCCGGGTTGCGGGCCCGCCAGGAGCGCCCACGGCTCCAACCCGACGTCGATGCGACCACCGCGCCCGGGCGGTCGCAGACCATGCTGCGCGTCGTGGGCGATCTGCGCCGGCAGCTCGGGGCGGGTGGCCAACGCCTCGTCGACGGCATCGGGCTTCGCACCGAGGGCATCGAGCGACACAGGTGCCCCCGCGCGCACGAGCAGATCGAACACATAGGCATCGAGGTCGGTGCGATCGAGCGCGGCCTCGAGCTCCGCGACGAGCGCCGGCTGCGTCGCGCGCAGATGCGCGATGAAGTGCGGCAGCAGCACCGCGTGCAACGGCGCGTGCTCGATCCGCGTCGCACCGCCAAGGAGGTGTGCGAGCGCGTGTTGCGCCCCCGGTTTACCGCGCTCGAATGCGAGTGCACACGCCGCCGCGCCGCGCAGGGCGTGCTCGCGTGCTCCCAGATCACGTGGCGCCAGCAAAAGATCTTCGATCGCGCGCACCACGGTCGCAGCGCCCTGCAACGCCTCCTCGCGCGCCTCGATCGAGCTTCGGTCCGCATTCGCGTCGCTGCGCGCCCCAGCGAAGCCGGGGCTTGCCGCCTGCTCGCTCGACAGCACGCTGACCACGTGAGCGAGCGCGTTGATCAGGCTCTGCACGGTGAGCGTGATCGGCATGTCCTGCGTGAGCGACACGTCGTAGAGAACGAGGTCGGGTCGCACGCGGTCACTCTTGCCGGTCTGCTTGTCGCGCCCGGTGGTGACGCCGTACGTCGACGTCATCTCACTACCCGCGTATGTCGCGGGCACGGCGATGAACTTCACGTCATGCGCGAGGCGAAGCGCCTTGCCCAGGCCGATCACAGAGCCGCCACCGATCGCGACGACCGTGTCGGCCTCGCTCTCGATCAGCCGGGCGGTCGCGGCCTCGACGACCTCGGCCGGAACGTGAACGCGCGCACCATCGAATACGCTCGGCGAGAACCGCTCGAGCGCGTGCGTCACCTCGTCGACGAAGCGCCGGCTCGGCGCGGCCAGCACGAGCACCCGCTTGGTACCGAGCTCGGTGAGCCGAGCGCCCAGCTGAGCCAGTCCATCGCGCAAGTACAGTGTATCGGGCCCAGCCATGGGCGAACGTTACTACGCCCTACTTTTTGGCTTGCCGCGCTCGAGCAGGTTCTTCGCTCGATAGACCGTCCCGAGCCACATGTCGTGCCACTTGGTGTTCGCGATCTGCT
>JAYVWH010000918.1:0-1525 GCA_043786265.1 Kofleriaceae bacterium
GCGAGCGAGCCCTCACACACGAGATGCCGCTGCGCCGCCACGATGCCCTGGTACAGATCGTCCGCGGTCTTCCAGCGCAGGTACGCCTGGCCGAGCTCCTTGTCGTTCGCGAGCGGCGTGAAGTCGGCGAGCTTCTTCGAGACACGTGCACGCTCGAGCATCGCGCCAAGCAGCTCGCGCTGGCGGAGGTTGAACCGGACCAGGCCGGAGAGCTCCTGGCCAAACGGGCGCGTGATCTTCGCCATCGGGGCCGAGTCGAGCTTCGCGTGACAAGCGTATCGGTCCCGCTGAGTGAAGCGCTTGCGCACGATCTGGAATGACGGCAGCACACCGTAGAGCTCGCTCGCCGCGACGTTCTGCGGCAGTGGCTTGCCCTCCGTGTCTTGCTCCAGCGCAGCTGCGAGGTACGTCGCGCGAAACTCGGGTGTCGTGCCGTCGGGCGCGACCGCGAAGATGCGCGGCGCCCACGCATCGCGAAGATCGACGACGGTCGCCTGCGATGGAACTTTATCCGGGCACACGAGAGTGTCTTCGTTGCCCTCGGCGATCACGAGCACCGCATCGCCGGCGCAGCTCGGCGGCGCGACCAACGTCTCCTTGCTGACCGACGCGGATGTCTTCGGGGTCGGCGATGCCGTCACCGTCATCACGGAGTTGCGGTCCGAGGAGCTACATCCAGCGAACAGAACGCACGCGAGTGACAGCCGCAGATACATCACCCCAATTATCGCGCGGTACTCCCGGAAGGCGAACTATCTGTCCGTTGGCCGGACTCCCACCTCGGATCACCTGCCCGCTACTGAACGAGCAGTGCCTTCAGACGGGGCGTGATTTCTCCGACAGCGCCGTCGCCATGGATCGAGCCCTCGCTCTGTCGACCGGTTGACGTGCCGTCCGGTTTTGGTAAGGCGAACAATGGGATGAGCCTCGATTCGTATCCGGCACGATGCAGCGCGTCGAGGTCGCGATCGTGGTCGAACACGAGTAGCCGCAGCTGACCGAACGCCTCGTCGAGCTGCCCGGCAGCGGCTGCGTCATGAAATCGCTGACAGGGTTCACACCAGCTGGCGCCGACGTAAACAAGGAGTTGCTTCCCGGCCCGTTTCGCGGCAGCAAGCTCGGTCCGCACCACGGCCGCGACATCATCGCCGGGCGGCGCGTCGCGAAGCTCGAGGTGCGGCTTTGCTTCGGTGGCGCCCGACTCGGGAGCGCAACCAGTCACGAGCGCGATCAGGGCGAGCCGAATCCAGACCCTCGATCTCGTCGACTTCGGGAATCTGTAACTGATCATCGCGGACATCTGTTGATGTGAATAGCGGATCGCGCGGCAACTCGCACTCGCAGATTCCCCGAGATTCTCCACGGGACGGCCCGCGTTGCCCTTGCAATGACCGCGTGTCCCCAGCGAATCTCCGATCATGTCCCTGACAGCCGAAGATAAGCTCCTCGTACTGCAGCGGTTCGTTAACAACTTTCAGCAAGACCTGCTCGCAGTACACGCAGCTCTCGGCGATGCCAGCACGCC
>JAYVWH010000919.1:0-4297 GCA_043786265.1 Kofleriaceae bacterium
CACGCTGCGAGGCCTCGGCGCCGCCCACGAGCGCCGCGCGCCCAACGGCGAGCTGGCGCCCGTGATTCATCGCGATGTCACGCCCCACAACATCTTGCTCGGCGTCAACGGCGTCGTGAAGCTCACCGACTTCGGTCTCGCCCGCGCGCGCGACCGCGTCGCCAGCATGACCGCCCCCGGTACCGTGAAGGGCAAGCTCAGCTACCTGGCGCCCGAGGTCTCGTTCGGCAAGGCGAATACGCCGCAGTCGGATCTGTTCGGCGTCGGCAGCGTCCTGTGGGAGACGCTCACGGGCGAGCGCATGTTCGACGGCAAGACCGACGTCGAGATCTTCAAGAAGATCCGGGCATGCCAGATCCCGCCCGTCGGTGATCGCCGTCCCGACATTCCGTCGTCGCTCGCGGCTGTCCTCGATGTCGGCCTCGCCGCCGATCCGACCGCACGCTTCGCGTCGGCCACCGCATTTGCTCACGCACTGTCGCAGGTGATGAAGCAAGCGATAGGCATCGACCCGGCGAGCGCACTCGGGACCGCCGTTCGTGAGCTCAAGCAGGGCGGCAAGCTGATCACGATGGATGGTCAGCGCACCACATCGCTCGATCCGAACCTCGGGCTGGATGAGGTCGAGGATGGCGACGACGACAATCCGATCGAGCTGACGACCCCGAAGTCCAAGTCGTAGCTCGGCAACGCCTAGATCGGCGCCTCGACGGCGCGCGTCTGAAACACCCTCCGGTCCTCGATCCGGATCGCACTGAGCTGCTTGCCCCACACGCACCCCGTGTCGAGCCCGACGTGGTGTGGACCGACATCGAGGCCGAGCGCGGCCCAGTGGCCGAACAGGACGGTGTGCGTGGTCCACGCGGCGTCCGGAAACGCGAACCACGGGACCGCGCCCGCCGGTGCATCCGCTGGTGCGCCGTCGAAGTCTCCCTCCACGCGGCCGTCGGACTTCAGCGTCCGCGCGCGCGTGAGGTACGCGAGGATCGCGCGCCAGCGATCACCGCCGCCGAGACGCGCGTCCCAGCGTGGCGTCGGGCCAGACAGCTGGGCGAGGAAGGCGCGCCACGTCGGTGCCTGCAGCTCGCGCTCGATCTCGGCCGCCCTCGCGCGCGCGTCGTCGATCGTCCACTGCGGATGGAACCCGGCATGCACCATCGCCCACGTTCCCTCGACATGAACCAGTGGCCGCATGCGCAGCCAGTCGATCAGACGCTCGGCGTCGCGTGCGGAGAGGACGTCATCGAGCGTGTCGCGCTTCTTCGCGGGAGCCGCGCCAGCTGCCCGCGCGAGTAGATGAATGTCGTGATTACCGAGCACGCACGTGACGGCGGGCCCGAGGTCGCGCGCCCAGCGCAGCACGTCGAGCGAGCGCGGGCCGCGATTGACGAGGTCCCCGACGAGCCACAGCCGGTCCTGCGCCGGCGAGAATCCGATCAACGAGAGCAGGCGCTCCAGGCTGCTCATGCAGCCCTGGATGTCCCCGATCGCGTAGGTCGCCATACAGTCGTTGTACTACGTGTCCTTGCATTCGACGAACGGCGAGACGTGAGGTCGCGCTACGAATCGTCTCAGCTAGACTTCGATCTTCGCCGACACGAATCCGGTGCGCGCACAGCCGATGCGCACATCGAGCGTGCCGCCACCTTTGACGAGGTACGTCGCCCACGCCGCATTCGTCGTGCCGCGCGTGCCGGGATACGCGGGCAGGTTCGCCCCGGTGTGCAGGCCGTGGCCCCACCCGTCGACGTGTCCGAGCACCTGATACGCCGTACCCGCATCGACGAGCTCGCCGGTCGCCGTCGCGTAGAGCGGCTCGTTGAAGTCGAGCTTCTTCGCGCTCGGCGGCCCGTAACTGCCGAGGTAACCCTCGTTCGTCACCTGGACCTCGACGCGCACGAGCCCACCGGGCAGCGCGTGACGATCGGTGCGCGTGATCCGCAGGCGCGGCGTGAGTGCGGCCATCCGGCAGAACACGTGTGATTGCGACGTGCAGACGGCGGGCAGCTCGTGCATCGGCGGGTTCCAGATCCCGATCCGCGGATCGATCCCGCCGACTTCGACGTCACCGAGCTGGGGGTGCTTGAACGGCTTCCAGCCCGGAAAGATGCGGCCGTCGTTCTCGTCGCGGTCCCACCACGCGAGCTTGATCAGATCCGCGCGCGACACGCGCTCGTAGAACTGGACGAACTTTGGCGGCTTCTCCATGCCGAGCCGCTTGAACAGGTCCCAGAGCTCGACGACGTAGGCGAGCGCACCGCGCTGGTTGTAGGCGTAGTCGCTGAGGTCACCGTGCAGCGGTTGATCGGGCGCGTAGAGGAACTCGTCGAAGCCGTTCACCGTCGGATAACCGGTGTGCTCGGTCATCCACTGCTCGAGCTGGCGGAAGATCGCGAGGTCCTCCTGATCCATCTTGCTGTCAGGGGCGTGACCGAGCGGCCTGATCAGCACGCCGCCGAAGGTGTGGTAGTCGCACCACGCGAAGATCTCGGGATGCTTCGCGGTGAACTCGACGACGCCGCGCGCTTCGGGCTCGCTGAGCGGAAACGGCCCCGCGCCGACCTGCTCGTGACCCGGCGCCCAGAACCACGGGAAGTTGCGGTTGAGATCGATCGGATTGTCGCCGAGAAAGAACGGCGACGGCACGCGCTTGCCATCCCAGTGCTCGATCATCCCTTCGGGATAGAGCTTGTAGAACGGGCCCTCGTCCTCGATCGTACGCTCGACAAGTAGGCCCGGGAATTCGCGCGACTCGACGAGCTCGCCACCGGGATCCTTGATGCGCATGGCGAGCGCGGTGCCATCGCCATCGACGTCACCGATCAACCAGCGCGGCTGCCCCCGCTCGACGCGCGCATCGCGCGGCACGCTCCGCACGCTGCGCCCGGTCTTGATCACCGCCTCCGCACCATCGGGCGAGATCCTCGGCACGACGTAGAACAGGACCTCGCGCATGCGATCGATCACGGGACGCGGCAGATCCAGAGCATCGGGCTCGAGGTGCGCGCGGATCGCATCTTCGGCGATCGCCAGCGCGACGCTCGACCCCGCGAGCTCGGCCGCGTGGAGATTTCCGTCGGCCCACACGGCCGGGCGGATCCGGTCCGGCTCCGGTCCAATCGTCAGGAGCCAGACATCGCGGCCCTCGGGCGTCTTCGCGAGCGATGTCAGTCGTACCAGCAAAGGGTACGCACCTGCCCACTCCTGCAACTGGCGAGTCAGCTGCGTGTTGTCGAGGCCCGAGGTAGGACTGCCTGAAACCTTGGGACAGATCGGCAAGTGAGCGGACCATCGGTGACCGAGCTTACACCGTGGAATATCCCGGGCTGTCAAACGTCCGATCCGAACCCATACTAGGTGAATGCCGATGCTGACCTTCGACTCGCTCCCGCAGGCACGTGTCGTCCGCAAGGGCGGACAGCTGTTCGCCGCGCCGCCTACGCCGCGCGTGCATGAGCCAAGTGCGCTCCGCGAAGGTGTTCACAGCGTGCTCGCAGTCCTGATCGGCCTGTGGCCGCTGACTGCAATCGTGCTGCTGTGCACCGGCCTATTGATCATGGCCGGCAACCACGGCGCGCCGTAGTCAGCCGTTGTTCGTCTTGGGACGACGGTCGCTGCGCGCAACGAGGACGGACGGCAGCGACCCTTCTGCCTCGCGCCTGCGGATCTCGTCGCCAAGCGGTCTGACGACGGCGAGAGCAGCCTTGTCTTCGCGATAGTGATCGACCAGCTCGCCGTACGCCTCGCGCACCGCATCTCCATCCGGCGGATCGACCATCAGCGCGCGCACCACGGCGACGCGCCAGCGCAGCGCGAGCTCGCCACGTATGTGGTCCGCAAGCCCATCCCCGCTCTCGCGATCGGCGAGCGCCTCGGGCCCCGCCTCGCAGCGGCGGACGAGCTCCAGCAACCGAGCTGTAGGGTCGCCTGACACGCGGCGAGCCTAGCATGGTTATCCGACGACGACGGGTAGCGTCGAGAGCGCTACTGATCGACGCTGCGCGCTGTTGTCCTGCTCGCACTCGCATCGTCGGCGTCGGAGTCAACGTCGGTGGCGGGCACCGAGCGCGCGGAGCTTCGCGCGATGTGACGAGCCTGTAACCTCACCATCGCCGCGGAAGCTCAACTGGTACCGACGACCGTCGAGATCCCATCTCCGCACCTCGCGCTGTTCATCCTCGTCCTGACGCCCGGCGGCAACCTGCTCGTCGCCGGTGCGAGACCTTCGCCGCCACCGGCACTCGCATCTCGAGAACCGTACCAGAGGTGATAGTGTCCACGGATGGCAGCGCGCTCG
>JAYVWH010000920.1:0-4193 GCA_043786265.1 Kofleriaceae bacterium
GTGCCGTCGGCATGGTGTCCACTTGATCCTCGACGAGGTAGCGACGGGATTCGGCCGTACCGGCCAGATGTTCGCGTGCGAGCACGAGAACGTTAGTCCCGACTTCCTGTGTCTCGCGAAGGGGATCTCCGGCGGCTACCTGCCCCTCGCCGCGACTTTGACAAGTGAAGAGGTCTACTCGGCGTTCCTCGGGTCACGCGCCGAGATGAAGCACTTCTTTCACGGACACACGTACACCGCCAACCCGCTCGCGTGCGCGGTCGGTCTCGAATCGCTCAAGCTCCTTCGCGAAGTGACGCTCGCGAACGCCGTCGAGCGCGTTCCCGAGCTCGCAGCCGCGCTCACGCGGATCGCCAGCCATCCATCCGTTCGGGAGATCCGGCGGTGTGGGCTGATGATCGGCATCGAGCTTCACGACCTGCCACAGCGGTTCCGCGGCGCAGAGGTCTGCGCAGCCGTTCGGGGCCATGGGGTCATTCTTCGGCCCCTCGGCGACGTGGTGGTGTGGATGCCGCCGCTAACCCTTCGATCCGAAGAAGTCGCTCTTCTAGAAGCAGCCACCCTCGCTGCGCTGGATGCGGTCTCTTGATGTTTCCCGTGAAACGTCCGGGGGCGCCGGAGGTCCAGAAGGACCGGGCGGAATCGGAGCAGACGGGATTGCAACGTCAAGGAGCAAGGGGCCAAGGGCGGAAAGATTGCGAGGACAAGCTCTCTAACTCCTCCTGGCGTTTTTCGATCTGCGTGTGGTGGCTGCCACCGCGAAGTGACCTGCACGGACTGCCCGGAATCGGAGCCGAGGGTGGTTTCACAAGAAATGTCGCAGATGGCCAAACCCGACCTGGTCAGGCCGCGAAAGGTTTCCTGTGAAACGTTACTTCGTGACCGGGACGGACACGGGGGTCGGGAAGACGTTCGTAACCGCGGCACTAGCTCGTCGAAGCGTTGCGGCAGGAAAGCGAGTGTTTGCCTTCAAGCCAATCGAGACAGGCGTCGTGGCTGGGCTCGGCGAGGACCAGACCGAGCTCGTTGCCGCGAGTGGCGGATGGCAGACCGGGGCGCTCTGCGGCGTTTATCAGTTCAAGCAACCGGCGGCTCCATCGGTCGCAGCAACATCCGAGGCGCGAACGATCGACCTCGAGCGGATCCAAAGCGTGTACGACCAGGGAGCCAGCAATGCTGAGGTTGTGCTGGTCGAGGGCGCGGGCGGGATCCGAGTGCCGGTCACGGACACGGTCGACATGGCGGGACTCGCCACTCTTCTGAACCTGCCGCTGATCATTGTGACTCGCGCTGGGCTTGGAACGATCAACCACACGTTGCTGACGATCGAGGCCGCGCGTCACTCGAAGCTGAAGATCGCCGCGGTGGTGATGTCGCGCCGGCCCGACGACGATCGGGCGTTTGTCGCAAGCAACGCGACGGAGATCCGCAGGCGCTGGGACGGTTCGCTGCTCGTCTTCAGCGGCGAAGCGTCCGAGCTAGATGCGCTTCTTGGCTAGCGAGTCGCGACGATGATCGCGCGCTGCTTGCCCGCGAGCTTGTACGGATGGCGAGTCGCGCCCGGGGGAAGATCGTCGCGCGGGACAGCTTCGAAACCCATCACAATCCCGCCGTCAACGACGTGCTCGCGGCCGAGCGCTAGCCATTCGACGAGATCGAAGGTCGCGCGTGACATCGCCGCGTCGTAGTCACGCACGTCGTGATCCTCAAGTCGCTCGGCGCGGGCCTCGAGGTTGACTAGCTTGAGCTCGCGGACCGCCGTGCGGAGAAACGCATGCTTCTTGTGAACGGGTTCGAGCGAAGTGAACTGGATCGCGGGTAGCGCAAGCGCCGCGAGCACCACCGGAAACCCACCGCCCGAACCGACGTCGAGCACCCGCGACCGGCCCTTCAGATATCCGACAACCTGGAAGCTATCCTCCACGTGCTCGAGAACCTCGGCGCGGCTCGTTGCAGCAGACAGGTTGATGCTGCCATTCCACTTCTCGAACAGCTCGACGAACCTGATGGTTTCGACGCGCTGCGTCATGAGGCCTCGATCAGAAGCTTGCTCGCGTGCGGCACGACCAGGATGCGGCCGCGCGTCGACGCGAGGACCTGTTCCACCGATTCACCATACGCGAGCAACGTCTGGTGAGTCTCAGCCTCGCTGAGATCGCTCACGAGGACCAAGCGAACGCCGCGGGCAAGCCGCGGCAGGATCCCGATCCGAAAAATCGCCTCGTTCACGGTCTCGAGCGGCCCGATTCCATCGGGACACTGGGCCACGAGCACGAGCGTTCCGTTTGGTTCCACGAGCGGTGCAACTGCGGCGGCGATCTTGGCGGCTTGATAGAGCGAGGCGGTCACCGGTAAAGCATCGGATGCAACCACGACCGCCGCGGAGCGCGCGCGCACCGAATACCAAGGCCGTGCGATCTCGCAGCCCGCGCGAAACGCGGTGACGAGATCTCCCGCGACGGCAGCGCGAACGTGGTCGTCGAGATCGCAGACACCATTGAGCAGAAACGCAGGCGTGCGCAACAAGGCGACCGCCTCTTCGAGATCATCACGACACGGATTTCCGACGACGATTCCGGATCGGGCACCGGGTTCTAGCTTGAGGCGGTGATTGATCCGGACCGCGGTCGCTTGTCCGAGACCGGGAAAGATCGCCTTCACGCCGGCACCAAATCCTGCGAAATAATGCGGTCGAATGCAGCCGGTCGCGACCACGAGATCGGTCTCGACCACACACCGATGGAGACGAACTGGCGTCCCGCGCTCGGTGATTCCGAGCTCGACCAGATCGGCGGCGCTGTGGCCATCGTGATTGACGACCGTCGCCTCGCGCTGGAAATCGGCGGGGAGTCCGAGCGCCGAGACGTCGGCTGGCCCGTGGGTGCCGGTCGCGATCGCGATTGTCCATCGCACCTCGGGGAGACGCGCGCGTACCGCTTCGATGAATGCCGCCCGCGGCTCCACCCGGGTCCCGTCACTGACGATCAGGGTGACGCGCGCGCCCGGCGAGGCGGTCAGCGGCGGCCCAAATGGCCGGTCCAGGGCAGCCCCCAGGACCGCCGGCAGTGGAACCGGCGCCGGAAGCGCAGGGGGAAGAAGAATCTCCGCGTCACGTCCAGTGAGGTCGATCGAGCACGGACGGGCTCCATATGGAAGCGCCACCCTCACGGTTTG
This sequence comes from Kofleriaceae bacterium, assembly GCA_043786265.1. Lineage (GTDB taxonomy): Bacteria > Myxococcota_A > Polyangia > Haliangiales > Haliangiaceae > JABFXX01. The sequence goes on from JAYVWH010000920.1 coordinate 3,175, forward strand.
CCCGTTTCGGAGGGATTCGCAGATCCATGCACGACCAGAGGCTACGTTGCTGGCGACGCCCCGTGTAGTTGGATACGATTATTTGGGCCGGCTCGACGGCTCACGCACTAACACCCGAGTGTCGAAGCAAAGTTTGCTCCTGGTCGATGGGGACACTCGCAGTCTGCGGGTGTTGGAGGTCTCGTTGCGTAAGGCGGGGTTCAGCGTGACGCCCGCCGTCTCCGTCGAAGACGCACTCGAGAAGCTCGAGGTTGCTCATCCGGACCTCATCATCTCGGAGACGAAGTTCGCGACCGAGCTCGACGGCTTCGAGCTGCGACGCCGGCTGCGAGGCGCGCCCGACTGGGCGGAGATCCCGTTCATCTTCCTCACGGCCGAGACAGCGATCGAGAACAAGATCAAAGGGCTCGAGCTCGGCGTCGACGATTACCTGACCAAGCCGATCTACATCAAAGAGATCGTCACGCGGATCAACATCCTGCTGCAGAAGCGGCAGCGTCAGTTCCTCGATCTGCGCAAGGACGGCACCCGGTTCGCTGGTCGCGTCGCGGACATGCCCGTCGTCGATGTCATCCAGACGATCGAGGTCAGCCGAAAGTCCGGCGTCATTCAGTTCTCCGGAGGACCGAGCCGCCAGGCTGCGATCTACTTCCGTGACGGCAAAGTCATCGACGCGGAAGCCGGGACACTGCAGGGCGAGGACGCCGTCTATCGCCTGCTCACGTGGAACGACGGCGAGTTCGAGGTCGAGTTCCGTACGGTCCGTCGCCGCGATGTCATCGAGATGAGCTCACAGGGGCTGCTCATGGAAGGCATGCGCCGCCTCGACGAGTGGTCGCGGCTGCTCGAGCAGTTGCCGCCGCTCTCGCATCGGTTCGAGATCGATGCCGGCGAGCTGTCGACACGTCTCGGCGAGGTTCCGGACGACAACAACCGCATTCTTCGTCTGTTTGACAGCAAGCGCACGCTGCTCGAAGTGATCGATGCGAGCGACTTCGGTGATCTCGAATGTCTGCAGG
>JAYVWH010000921.1:0-5126 GCA_043786265.1 Kofleriaceae bacterium
CACGAGCTCGGTCACTCACTCGGCCTTGCCAATCCGTACGCCGAAGGCTTCCACGACTCGGGTGATGCCCCTGCGCGCTTGATGGACGCCGGCGGCGATCGTCCGTTCATGGAGCGCGCAGAGCTGATGGGCGTGCAGCCCGGCATGTTCTGCGACGACGAGTACGCCTACCTGCGGCAGATCTTGCCGAGCAGCGCGCCCCCGCCGAACGTCACGCGCCCCGGCTGCTTCTGAGCTACTCGGCGGCGTGGGCGATGACCCAGCGACCGTCGATGCACGTCTTGACTGGGCGATAGTGATCGAAGCGATGGAGCTGCTTCGTCATCTGGTGATGGTGGTGATGATGATGCGGGCGGACCGCAACGAGCGCGACCACGCTGGCGCATAGCGCACCGGTCAACCACAGGGAGCGAAGGCGAACCGCGGTCTCGGCGAAGGACGGGCCCATGCAACTACGATAGCAGTGTTGCTGCGGTATGCTGGCGCCGCGATGGTGGGCAAGAAGCGAGAGCGCAGCAAGGTCGTACCTGGGCCTACGCCGGCCGCGTCGGTGGTGACGCGGCGAGACCTGCGGCCGGTGATCTACAGCCTACTCGACGAGATCTTCGTAGCGATCTTCGTCGTCGTCCTCTTGACGGTGATCCCGAACCGGCACGCGGGCGCGATCGTTCATCTGTGGGCGCTCCCGGTGCTGCTCGAGGTCATGGCGATCGGAACTCTGATGGGCGTGCGGAAGTCCGAGCGCATCAGGCGGGCAGGGTGGTGGATCGCGATCGTGGCGGGATCGGGCCTGCTGCTGGTCACGGTGCTGTTGATCGTGCGCGTGCTGGTGTCCGCCGCGTTTCTATCGGGCGTGTACGGCGCGTTTGGCAAGGCGGCCGCGATGTCGGCGCTGATCGGCGTCGCACTGATCGTCGAGGTCGTGACGTTGCTACCGCTGTTCCAGGTCAAGTACCTGATGACGCGCTCGGGCCGTCGCACGTATTCGATGCCGACATGACGCGACGCCGACTGATCGCGCTCGTGCTCGTGTGGACGCTGCCGAGCTTGGTGTTCCTCGCGGTGACCGCGATCGTGTACCGCGCGTACCGGATCGATCCGCCCGATCGGTTGACCGCGACCGAGCGGGCGAATGTCTTCGCGACGCTCCGCGCAGGGCTGCGTGGTGATCCGCCGGTGCCATGCACCATCACCCGCGTCCCCGGGCCGGTCGGCGTCACGGTGTGGGTCGACGGGCGTTCGATCATGCGTGCCGATGGCTACGGCGCGAACCTCGGTGCGGCCGTCGACGACGCGGCCAAAGTACTCGCGGGGAATCGCAGCCTGCGCACCTTGCGGCCCGAGGTGTTCGCTCGCGCACGGATCCAGACGGACGTGATCGTCGGGCATGCGCCGCTCGGCGATGCTCACTGGCTCGGTGCGTTCACCATCCCCGGCGTGGGCGATGCGCTCGCGATCAATCCTGCGGTCGAGGGCATCGGTGGTGCGATCGACGGAAAGCGCGCATTGATGCTGCCCCACGAACTGGCGCAGATGCGACTGCTGTCGACGAACCGGCCATCGGAGGCGTTGCCTGATTTCGCGATGGGTGTTGACCTCAAGCGCATTGCTGCGCTCGTCGGTGCGCGTGCGGGTGCAGGCAAGCCCGTGCCCCGAGGCGCGTTATTTAGATTTCGGACCGATAGCTTCGTCGAGCAAGCAGAGACCACGCGCGACAAGCCGTCGATTCCGCTGTTTCGCGGCATCCCGGCGGAGCGGCCGCCGCTGAGAGCTGCGACGTTGCGCGCGGCCGCGCTCGAAGGCGCGCACTATTTGATCGCGCACCTCGCGCCCAACGGGCGCTACGTCTACGAGCACGATCTCAATACCGGTGGGCGCAGCGATCCATCACGGCCGGGCAACTACTCGATGCCGCGCCATGCGGGCACCACGTACTTCCTCGCCGAGCTGTACCGGATCACGAAGGAACCGTGGCTTCGCGAACCGATCGAGCGCGCGTTCGCACATCTCGCGGAGTTGCTGTCGAGTGGTCGCTGCGCGAACACGCTGCCCGATGGGCGGTCATTCGATTGCGTGATCGACAAGCAGGAGCCGACCGCGCACCTGGGCTCGACCGCACTCACCGTCGTCGCGCTCGCCGAATACCAGCGCGCGACTGGCGACACGCGCTACCTGCCACTTGCGACGAAGTTCGCGACATTCATCCTCTACATGCAGCGGCCCGATGGATCGTTTCGTCATCTCTACGATCCGGCGACCAAGGCCTACGACGACAAGACCGAGATGTTCTATTACTCGGGCGAAGCGGCGCTCGCACTCGCGCGCATGCATGTGGTGACCGGCGATCCAGCGTATGCGAAGGCGAGCGAGCGAGCGCTCGACTGGCTGGTCGACTGGTACGACTTCTTCATGGGCGGGTTCATCTACGGCGAGGAGCACTGGACGTGCATCGCTGCCGAGGCGATCTGGCCGGCCGCCAAGCGCGAGAAGTACCGCGAGTTCTGCGATGGCTACGGCGCATTTTTGAGGGCGCAGCAGCCCGAGGTCGGCGACCACCCGGACGAGGACGACCTCGCGGGTGCGTACAACGTCACGCCGTTCGTGCCGCCCTACAACACGCCCGCAGGGTCTCGGACCGAGGCGATGATCTCGGCCTACCTCCTTGGGGTCCACCACGGGGGCGGCGATCCGGAGATCCGGGAGCAAATCGCACTCGCGCTCCAGTACGCCCTCGGCCAGCAGATTCGCCCCGAAAGCGCGTTCAACGTCGTCGGAGAGGGTCTCGGCGGGATGCCCGGGAGCCCGATCGACCGGACGGTCCGGATCGACTACGTCCAGCACGTCTGTTCGGCGATGATCCGGGCCTCTGAATGGATCGATAGCCCGGGCCACCCCTAAGCTGCTAGAATCGCTCTCGGTGGCCGAGGAGAAGAAGACCCAGATGGGGCAGACGCCCGGCCGCATGGTGCGTCCGACGGGCGCGCCGCCGATCGCTGCGGCGGTGGGAACGGTGCAGCCTGCACCAAGCGGTACACCGGCGCCGATGGTGTCGGAGTCCGCGAGCATCGCGGCAGCCGATCCGGTGAATCCCAAGGCGAAGACGTCGTACCTCCAGAGCGCGCCTGACCCGCTGATCGATTCCAACATCGCCGACCGCTACAGGGTGCTCAAGAAGCTCGGCGAAGGCGGCATGGGCTCGGTCTACCTCGCGCTGCACACGGTGCTCGAGAAGCAGGTCGCACTCAAAGTCCTGCACGGTGAGTTCGCGCGCAAGCCGGACCTGGTGGAGCGCTTCATGCAAGAGGCGAGGGCGGCCTCGCGTATCCGCCACGAGAACGTGATCGACATCAGCGACTACGGCCAGACGCCGGAGGGCCTGGTGTTCTTCGCGATGGAGATGCTGAACGGCCACGACCTGCACGAGGAGATCGCGCGGGCCAGGCTCGCTAGCAATCTGCTGCCGTGGACGCGCACGAAGAAGATCTTCCTGCAGATCTGCAGCGCGCTCGCCGCAGCGCATGCGCGCGGCATCATTCACCGCGACCTCAAGCCCGAGAACATCTACCTGATCGATTTCCTCGGCGAGCCTGACTTCGTCAAGCTCCTCGATTTCGGTATCGCAAAGCAGACCGATGTCGCCGGCACCGAGGGCGGCGAGAACGCGCGGAAGCTGACCAAGACCGGCATGCTGTTCGGGACGCCCGAGTACATGTCGCCGGAGCAGGCGCGTGGCGACAAGGTCGATCACCGCGTCGACATCTACGCGATGGGCTGCATCCTGTTCCAGCTGATCACGAACCAGGTGCCGTTCCAGGCGGACAACTTCATGGGCATGCTCGCCCAGCACCTGACCGCCGATCCGCCGCAGCTGTCGCCGGAGGTCCTCGACCAGATCGGTGCGCCGCGCGAGATCGCAGACATTGTCGACAAGGCGCTGACCAAAGATCCGAACACACGCTGGCAAACCATCGACGAGATGTCGCGCGCGATCCGCGTGGCGTGCGGCGATGCGCCAGCATCCGAGACGATGGCCCTCCGCGCCGCGAGCGTGCAAGCACCGTCCGAGCTCACCCGCAAGCGCACGCCCACGGGCACCGCGACGCCGCTGCTGGGCATCCGCGCGAAGAACATCACGGGGCCCGGAGCTTCGGGCTCGGCGCCCAGTGCCGCCGAGGCCAGCGGTACGAGCCAGACCGCCGACGGCCCCAGCACGAGCACTCGCCGCCGCACCGCGTGGACTGGCAACCTCACCGTTCCCGAGGTCTCCGATGAGACGGGCGCGCGCCCCAAGACCGGAGGCTCGAAGCTGCCGCTGATCATTGGAGGCGTCGTGCTGCTCGCGGGCGGAATCATCGCCGCGGTCGTCCTCGGTGGTGGCAAGGGCTCCAGCGGCACAGGGCCCGGCAGCGCCGTCGCAACCGGGTCCGGATCCGCGGCCGTCGTCGTGGCGGGTTCGGGCTCCGCGGTCGTGCCGCCGCCCGATCAGCACACGGTCACGCCGCCGGTCGAGCCGGTCCCCGAGCACGTCACGATCGTCCTCGATTCGACGCCCCATGGAGCGCTCGTCTTCGACGCCGAGAACGAGAAGATGGCGTACGGGAAGACGCCAGCCACGATCTCTGTGCTCGGTTCGCGTACGGCGCGCCACTTCAAGCTCGTGCTCAAGGGCTACGGCGACATGACCGTCGAGGTCATGCCGACACGTGCAAAGATCGACTTCACGCAGCCGCTCACGAAGGGCGCGAAGCCGACGACAGCCTCCGTCCCCGATACGACCAAGGCCGATCCGGGCGCTGGCACCAAGCCGGACCCTGGCACTGCCGTGACCAAACCCGACCCGGGAGCTGGCAGTGGCAGCGGCAGCGCGGCGACCACCGCGACGAAGCCCGATCCCAAGCCGGACCCGGGCGCTGGCAGCGGCAGCAGCGGCGAAGTTCAACAGCTGAAGAAGCCGGACTGCCCGGATCCCGACGAGCCGTGCCTGAAGTCATTCCCGTAGCGTCGATTCCGGTTCACACCGGTCGCGCAGGCGTGGGCACGTACACCGCTCGCGATGGCAGCACGCGTCCCATCGAGCTCGCATACGACATCTTCGGCAACTCGGGTCGCCCGCTCGTCCTGATCAT
>JAYVWH010000922.1:0-6622 GCA_043786265.1 Kofleriaceae bacterium
GCGCCCTTCACCGTCGTCCACTTGTAGCCGTTGAGCCACAGCTCGAGGCGCGACACACCGCGCTGTGCGCCCGACTTCACCGCAACGACGTTGCTGCCGAGCGTGGCGCCCGGTGCGGGCTGCGTCATCACCGCCGTGGGTGGGCGCGTGATCGGCGTGGCCGGTCCGAACACCGCGAGCAGCTTGAGGTGACTGTTCTGGAAGCCGCCGCACTGGCACGGCCGCGTCGCGTACTCGCCACACGTCGTGTTGTCGTTGCGGAAGAACTTCTGCCCGCAGTCCGGCAGGTAGGTCATCGGGTCCGAGCACGCCGGCCGACCGTCCGAGAACTTGAACGCGTGGTCGAGGCCGTATGCGTGCGCCGTCTCCTGCGCGACGACACCGCAGATGCCCCACGTGCGATCCATGCCGGTCCCGCCGTACTGGTTCGCGAACGTGAACGAGATGACGTTGTCGCGCGGGTTGCAGTGCGTGCCCGGCGCGATGCCGCCAACGCCGGCGTAGCCGATCGAGATTGCCTTGCCGGCGACGATGCCCTGGTTGTGCGACAGACCGCCCGCGGGCACCTGATCGACCACGGTGACGGCGTACGGCGAGTAGACCTCGCGCACGCAGTGAACGAGATCGTTCCACTCCGCATCTGCGAGGGCACCGGTGCGCCCCATCGAGTCCTTGAACTCCTCGATCTGGTAGTCACCGGCCGGATTGCTCGGGCACTGGCAACCACCACCGCTGCAGTTCGCGCCACCGGGGCACGGAATCGACGACGACATCGCGCGGGCATCGTCGATCCCGCCGTGGACGACGCAGCCGCCGCTGCACCGGTTGAGATACAGGACCGGCGAGACCTGCGGCTCGTCAGCCGACGCAGTCGCCGGCGCGAGCACGACCGCCGCGAAGGCGATCAGGCTTTGGAGATAGTGAAGCCGGTGACGCAACGGTACTGCTTGTCCTTGTAGTCGGTCAGCACGAACTCGAGCTTGACCTGGTCGCCGGAGCGATAGGCCGCGTACAGGATCTGGATGCTCGTGTCGCTGAGGTCGCGTCCCTTGCACTGCAGGCCTCCCCATCGATAGTTCGTCGACGCCTTGTCAGCGTCGAGCCAGACCGCGCCATGAAAGAGCTTGAAGCTGGTGTCCCCGGGCTCGAGGAGCATCAGCTGAGTCACGGAGGTCGATGGAGTGGTGTCGGCGAATGCAGAACCCGCCATTCCGAGCACCAGAGCGATCGCTATGCCACGCATGCCGCCCATCGTATCTCAGCGCTTGCGGCGGCGTCGCATCACGAATCCCAGGATTCCGACCGACAGCCCGAAGTGGAGCCAGGCCCCGGAGCCACCGCCCGCGCTACAGCAGCCACCGCCACCGCTGACGGGGATGCAGGCGCCGCTGTTGCCCGCAGGCGTGCACTCGAAATCGGCTGGGCACGCATCGGCGGCACCGACGACGCAGTCCTGCGAGCAGAACTTCCCCCCGTCGGAGGTCTCGAGGCACAGCTCGGTCTCGCAGTACTGAGCGTAGTCGCACGCCTCGCCGAGGACGCCGACCGGCGGGTCCCAGAAGCACTTGCCGGCTTCACACTTCTGGCCGGCCGCGCACGATGTCGCGCTCGTGCACGGTGCGCCCTTGGTCACCGTGAGCGTGTTGGCGGTGGTGGAGATCCCGAGGTCGTCAGACGCCTTGACGACGATATCGATCACGCCGTCGGGTACTCCTCCCGGGAACACGAGCGAATAATCGGACGGGTTGGGCTGACCGTTGGAGCGGAACTTCGCGCCCGGGATCGTCACCCACTTGTAGCCGTTGAGGGACAGCTCGAGCTTCTCGACGCCGCGCTTGCTGCCGGCCTGCGCCGAGACGACCTGACCGTTGTTGATCTTGGCGTTAGGTGCTGGAGACGTGACGTTGAGCGTCGGCGGGCCGATCAGGGACTGGCCATCACCAAACACGTTCTTGATCTTGAGGTGCGAGTTCTGCGAACCGCCGCACGAGCACGGGCGAACGCCTTCTTCGCCGCACTGCGCGGCCTTGTTGCGGAAGAACTTCTGCCCGCCACAGTCGAAGCGGTACGTCATCGGATCGTTGCAGGCCGATGTTCCGTCCGCGAACTGGTAGGCGTGGTCGAGACCGAATGCGTGTGCCGTCTCCTGCGCCACCGTCCAGCAGATATTGTTGACGCGATCGGTGGCACCGTGATCGTTGGCAAACGACCAGGCGATCACGTTGTCCTTGGGGCTGCAGTCGCTCGACACCGGCGCGACACCGAGCACGCCCGACAGGCCGGCCTCGCTCGCTTTGCCCGCGACGATCGCCATCGTGTACGACGCGGCCGTCGGCTTCACGTCAGTGACCTGGATCGCGTACGGCGAGTACACCTCGCGCAGGCACTGCACCACCAGCGCCCATTCGTCGTCGGCGGAGTAGCAGCTGCCACCACCGGTGCAGACGGTCGCGCTGTTGGCGTCGGTGCAGTCGGCGCCGGCCGCGGTGCCGCCCTTGCACTTGCCGTTGGAGCCCGCCTTCTGATCGGACGTCTTGTACTCGGAGATGACGCACGTCGGGAATGACGCGCTACAGCCACCCGCGGCCTGGGGAATGAACGACTGGTTCGCGCGCGCGTCGTCGTTGCCGGCGTGCGTGATGCTGCAGCTGCCCGCACAGCGGTTCATGTAGATGATGGGTGACGTCGTTCCGGCTTGCGGCGCGAACTGCCCCGGATCCGCGGTCACCATCACGCGCGTGTCACCGCGCCAGTTGGCCGGACGGCGCCCTGGGGCTCCATGGTCATCGGCGAGTGCCGGTGCAGCAGCTGTCACGATGGTCAGAGCAGCGAACAACAGGCGAAGCATGGGTCGCAAATACTACACGCACCGTCTCGGTCGTCAGCAGCAAACGTCACGCGCAAGGCATTGCAACTCTTGCAGCTGCTGTCACAGATCCATCAGGGTGCTACCCCCGGGCGCACGCTGTCCCACCACGTTGGCGACCATGGTGAGCATTCCTTTCGAATACGAGAGGGTGACGCGGATATCGAGCGACTCCGAACCCTTCGGATAGGGAACGCGCTTGAGTGCTTCCTCGATCGTGAGGGCTGTCGCAGGTGAGTACTCGAGACCGGACGACTTGAGGTCGAAGGCGGTACCGCTCGGCGTTGTCGCGAGGCGGACCACCGCATCGTACTCGTGATTCTGCGGCACCTGCGTGCTCTTCATTGTCGATGCCCGGCTGTCGAGATCGGCCATCGCAAATTCGATGCTCGACTTCGCGGCCTGAATCGCGACCGTGACCTGCTCGTTCGTGATCTTCGCGACCATCGGTTTGCCGATCGGGATAGTCTTCGCTTTGACCTTGAACAGCTCGTCGGTGAGGACCTGCAGCTCGAGCGTCTTGGTGTCGAGCTGTTCCTTGATCTTCTCGAGCGCCTTGCCGTTCTCGATCTGCTTCTCGAGATCGCCGCGCAAGCTCTTGATCTCCTGATCCTTCTTGTGAATCTCGTCGACCAGCAGCTTCACCGTCGGCTCGTCATGCTCGGTGATTCGCTGCACCTGCGGCGGACGCTGCGTCATCACCGCGGCAGTGGCACCGGTAACGAGCAAGGCACCGACAGCCGCGATCGCGATGAACTTCATCGGCGAGCGCTGCGGCGGTGGCGTGAGCTCCTGCATCAGCGCCGACATCGTCGGGAATCGCTTCTGGCGGTCCTTCTCGAGGCCGCGCATCACGGTTCGACCGATCGCGCTCGGGACCGACGTCTTCTCTGGCGGTGGTGACGCCTTCTCGCCTTGCTCGAGCATCGACACGCTCGTCGAGCCTTTGAGCGGATGATGACCGTACAGCGCCTCGTAGAGCGCGACGCAGAAGCTGAACTGATCGGCGCGCGCGTCGATCGTCGGTCCGGTCAGCTGCTCGGGCGGCATGTAGCGCGGCGTGCCGAGCACGGTGCCCGTCGCAGTGAGATCTACCTGTAGCGGGCTCGCGTGTGCCGGGCGCTTGATGCCCTGGGGATCGGTCGACTGCTTCTGGCGCGGCGGCTCGGGCGAGACACTGGTCAGCCCACCGCGCGAACTGTCGTCGAGCATCAGGCTGCGCGCGAGGCCGAAGTCGGTCACGCGAACGCGGCCGTCGCCGCCGACGAGCACGTTGTCGGGTTTGAAGTCGCGATGGAGGAGGCCAACCCCGTGCGCGGCCATCAGCCCGCGGCCGGCCTGGTTGTAGACGTCGAGGATCTCGCGCCACGTGCGCGGCCAGTTCTTGAGCCAGGTCGTCAGCGTGTCGCCTTCGACGAACTCCATCGCGATGTAGACGTCGCCATCGTCGGTCGTGCCGACGTCGTAGACGCCCACCACGTTCGGATGGTTGAGCTGGGCAATCGCCTGGGCCTCGCGCTTCAGCCGCGTGCGCGCTTCTTTGGTGTTGGCGCCGAGATTGCCGCGCAGGAGCTTGAGCGCGATCTTGCGGTCGAGCTGGGGGTCGTAGGCGGTGAACACGACGCCCATGCCGCCCGAGCCCAAGGTCGCGAGCACCAGGTAGCGGCCGACGCGATCGCCGATCGACAGGACGGGACGCTTGCCGACCTGGCTGTCCTCCGAGACTTTCTCGTGCTTGTGGGTGGCCGCGTTGCTGTCGGCCTCGTCCCCGGCAAGGGCGGCGACCAGGGCGCGGCAGTCGCGGCAGCCGGCCAGATGGCTCTCGACACGCGTAACTGCTGTCGCAGCCATCGATCCCGAGACGAACTCGCTCGCGACGTTGTCGTCCAGGCACTGCTGCGTTGTCGCGAACGGAAGCGGTTCCACCGTGGATACAGGGTAGCAAACCGGGTCCGATAACCGCTTGGAATGCATACCCACTAAAGACACCGGCGACCGCCCGGGGTTTCGCTTGCATCGCGAGCAGTTACACGGTAGCTAACCCCTGAATTTTTATGCTGACCGACCTGTCCAAAGTCCGCAATATCGGGATCTCCGCTCACATCGATAGCGGCAAGACGACGCTCACCGAGCGGATCCTTTACTACACCGCCCGAATCCACGCGATTCACGAGGTGAAAGGCAAGGATGGCGTCGGCGCCAAGATGGACTCGATGGAGCTCGAGCGCGAGCGGGGCATCACCATCCAGTCGGCCGCGACGTTCTGCATGTGGCCGCCCGATGCCAAGGCACAGAAGTTGATCATGGCGGTGCCCAACTCGCCGATCAAAGCGCAGCACCACATCAACATCATCGACACCCCGGGACACGTCGACTTCACCGTCGAGGTCGAGCGGTCGCTCCGCGTGCTCGACGGCGCCATCATGGTGCTGTGCGGCGTCGCCGGTGTGCAGTCGCAGTCGTACACGGTCGATCGCCAGATGCGCCGCTACAAGGTTCCGCGCATCGCGTTCGTCAACAAGCTCGACCGCACCGGCGCGAACCCGTTCCGCGTCCGCGACCAGCTGCGCGAGAAGCTCAAGCTCAACCCGGTCATGATCCAGTGCCCGATCGGGCTCGAGGAGAAGCTCACCGGGTGCGTCGACCTCATCGAGATGGTCGCGTACACGTTCCACGGCGAGAACGGCGAGCAGATCGAGCGCGGTCCGATCCCGACCGACGCGCTGCATCCGCTCGCGGCGCACGGCCACAGCGGCACGCTCAAGGAGCTCTGCGACAAGATGCGCGAGGAGATGCTCGACGGCCTGTCGCTCGTCAACGACGAGCTGGCCGAAGCGATTCTCGAGGACAAGCTCAGCCCGGAGCTGATCCGCAAGGCGCTCCGCGACTCGACCGTGGCGCTGAAGTGCACGCCGGTCATGTGTGGCTCGGCGCTCGGCAACAAGGGCGTCCAGCTGCTGCTCGACGGTGTCTGCACGTTCCTCCCCGAGCCGCGCGAGGTCGAGAACATCGCCCTGGATCTCGACAAGGAGGAGTCCCCGGTCGTCATCGAGTCGAATCCCGACAAAGCGCTCGTCATGCTCGCGTTCAAGCTCGAGGATGGTCGCTATGGCCAGCTCACGTACATCCGCATTTACTCGGGCACGGTCCGCAAGGACGAGTTCATCGTCAACGTGCGCAACGGCAAGAAGGTCAAGGTCGGCCGTCTCGTCCGCATGCACTCGGACGACAAGGAAGACATCACCGAGGCCGGCGCCGGCGACATCTGCGCGCTGTTCGGTATCGACTGCAACTCCGGTGACACCTTCACCGACGGCTCGGTCAACTATGCGATGACGTCGATGTTCGTCGCGTCGCCGGTCATCTCCGTTGCCATCAAGGCGAAGGACTCGGGCGCCGAGATCAGCATGTCCAAGGCGCTCAACCGCTTCACGAAGGAGGACCCCACGTTCAAGTGCTGGGTCGATCCCGAGTCGAGCGAGACGATCATCGCCGGCATGGGTGAGCTCCACCTCGAGGTCTACATCGAGCGCATGAAGCGCGAGTACAAGGCCGAGGTCGTCACCTCGCCGCCGCAGGTCGCCTATCGCGAGACAATCGGCGCCAAGACCGAGTTCAACTACACGCACAAGAAGCAGACCGGTGGCTCCGGTCAATACGGGCGCGTTGGCGGCTACACCGAGCCGTTCGAAGGTGACTTCGAGTTCGTCGACGAGATCAAGGGCGGCTCGATTCCGCGCGAGTTCATCTCGTCGA
>JAYVWH010000923.1:0-4038 GCA_043786265.1 Kofleriaceae bacterium
GTGTGTCTCGCACCGCCCGGCCTCGACGATGGCGCGCGGCTCCGGCTGGCACGTGACTTCCGACTCGTCACCAATCGCCCGGTCAGCTTCCGTCTTTACTCGTCGAGCAGCCGCAACGATCAGCCCGGCGCGCTCGTGCCGATCGGCGACGGCAAGGCCGAGACGATCGACGACGGCAGCGACCTACTCGAGCTGCCGCCGATCGTGACCGTGCTGCGCGCGCGAGGCCGCAGCGAGGTCACCGTGCGCCTCGAGATTCACATCACCGCGCTCGGCGCGCTCGAGATCTACTGTGTCGACGCCGAGCCGCCCACCAGGATGGAGGCCGGCGGACCTGCGCCGACGGCCGAGACGACCATCTGGAAGCTGGCATTCGATATGCGCTCGGGGGGCACCGCGCCGACCGCCGAATCCAACGCGGACGCCGCTCCGCACCCCAAGACCGACGAAGCGACCGCAAAGATCAAGGCGGCGTTCTCGACCGGCGCGGGCATGCAGACGCTGACTCGTGACCTCGAGACCCTGTTCGAGATTCGCCGCGATGAGTGGTCGGTCAGCACCGCGCGCGCGATGTTCGACGGCCTGATCGACGTCGCCGCCGATCGCAAGAAGACTGCCGACCACGAGCAGCGCTGGCTCAACCTCGCCGGCTTCCTGTTGCGGCCCGGCACCGGTGCGCCGCTCGATGCGTGGCGCACGCGCGTGATGTGGGGCGTGTTCAACGAGAACCTCGTCCATCCCAAGAGCGAGCCCGGCAAGCTGGCGTGGTGGATCGTGTGGCGGCGGATCGCGGGTGGTCTCGCGAAGGGCCAGCAAGATCAGTTCTACGACCGCCTCGCGCAGCTGTTGCTCCCGAGCACCAAGCAGGCGAAGAAGCTTGCCGAGGCCAAGCCGAGCAAGCAGGAGCTCGCCGAGATGTGGCGAGCGATCGCATCGATGGAGCGCATCCCGTCCCATCACAAGATGAAGATCGGCGACGAGCTCCTCCACCGCATGGAGACCCGCAAGGGCCGCGAGGATCACGTCCACCTGTGGGCCCTGTCGCGCATCGGTGCGCGCGTGCCGCTCTACGGTCCGCTCAATCTCGTCGTGCCGCCCGCCAAGGTCAAAGAGTGGATCACGCAGATGCTCGCGTGGGACTGGCCCGAGGAGGACAAGGTCGCTTTCCAGCTCGCGCAGCTCGGTCGTCGCACCGGCGATCGCACGCGCGATCTCGACGAGCAGACCCGAACGCTGCTCGCGAACGTCGTCCGGGCCATGCCGGGCGGTGAGCGCGCCGTCGTGCTGGTCGAGCAGGTCGTGGCGCTCGAGGCGCGCGAGGAGCGGGTCGCGCTCGGGGACACCCTGCCCGCCGGACTCAAGCTCGTGCTCGACGACGAGCGCAGCGATCTCGACGCTGCCACCTGAAGGATGCAGTCGCGTGGCGACGGCGCCCTCATGGCACCCCCAGTTGCCACCGGTCCACGCCCGTCAGATCGTGCATCGCTGCCGCCGTGATGTGATCGTGTTTGCACGACTAGCGCACGGTCTCGCACGTCAATCGCGCCCCCCAACAAGCTGGTGCCTTCCGGCGGCTTGGCACTCGCCTCGCAGTACCGGTGGGGCATGGAGAACACGCTGCAGGTCCGCCGGCTCCCGCTTCGCCCACCCAGGCGAGTGACTACCCAGTTCGCGCCGGAGCGGCGGATCGTGTGGCCCTGGTTCGCCGTTGCCGCGGTCCTCGCGCTCGCGGCGATCGGTGCGCCGTACGATCCGATGCGCGGCGAGCGGCTGTCGTCACACGCAGGCGAGGTGCTCCGCCTGTTGCCGTGACGGCTCAGTGCGCTGTGTCGAACTTGCGGTCGACGAGCATGCGGTCGTCGCCATCGTGCGCCATGAGGTCGGGGCCCGTGTCGTAGGTCTTCGACGTCACGCGGTTGCCGAGCGCCTCATAGGTGATGAGCGTGTACGTGCGGACGATGTCATCCGGCGTCCCGAGCTTCGCATCCATCCCCGGGGCGTAGACCACGATCTCGCTCGGCTGCTTGTTCGCGTTGTACGTGGTCTTGGTCAGCGCAGACGGAATCTCGTCGCCCGAGTCCCAGACGGTGTCGATGCCGGCATCGGTGTACTCCACATACTGCGTGACGAGACCGTTCGCGTCGACGGTGTACTTCTCGATCGAGGCGTAGTCGTCGTCGCTGTCGAGCCACGTGGTGTTCAAGCCGGGGCCGTTGCGGATGGCAGTCTTCGTGACGACGTGGTTCGCATCGTACGTGTACTCCCAGTACTGGTTGGGCACATCGTCCGCCGTTGCGGGCAGCTTGTCCGTGCCGCAGGTTTTCATGACCTCGCGCGTGCGATGGCCGGCGGTGTCGTAGGTCGCGTCCAGGATGAGTGCGCACTCGTCATCCGCCGTGCGCCACATCGTATCGACACCGGGTGTCGTATAAAATACCCAGCCCGTGGTGCGGTCTCCCATGTACTTGGAGGGCCTCAGGAACCTGATGCCGTCGTCGGGCGTACCGAATATCGTGTCGGGGCCGGCCTGTCCGGTATCGTGATACTGGAGCTCGGTGACGTGTCCTTGAGCGTCATACGAGTACGTGAAGCCACTGTCGATCACGTCGTCGGGGGTGTTGAACAACGCGTCCGTGCCGGCGGTCGTGAACCAATCGGTCACCAAGCGTCCTTCGGCGTTGTATCCGATTTGCGCGGCCACGTCAGTGGCATCATCGGCTGTGAACCAGGCCAGATCGAGGCCGGGTCCCGTCCAGGAGATGTGCTTGGAGGGGTAGCCGTTCGCATCGACCGTGCGACCGACATACGGCTGCGCCTGTGCGTTCGTATCGAACGAGTGCTCGATCAACGGCCCGTTGATGGCGGACACGAACTGGACGTGGGTCACCAGCTCGTTGCCGGCGACGTCCTTCACGGTCACGTCAAGCCTGAAATGCTTTCCGTACGCGAGGGGTGCCTTCGGAACGACGCGCGCAACGCGTGCGATCGCATCGTAGGTGACGGTCGCGGGCACGAGCAGCCTCGCCATGCCCGGGCCGAGCGGCTTGATGAGCTGGCCATCGAACTGGAAGTACGTCTGCTCCACGTCTTCGGTACTGAGCACGACCGACGTGGCGCTCACTGTCGCGGGATCGATGTCCTCGTCGAACTGCACGACGACGGGCTCGATGACACTCACTCGCTTCGCCATGTTCGCTGGCGTCGACAGCATGATCGTCGGCGGCGTCGTGTCGGCCACCGGAGCGTCCGGCATGCGGTTGTCTTCGATCGCGGAGCAAGCGGACAGCAGGGCGACCGCGAAATAGCTAAGGCGTAGACGAATCATGACCCTCCAAGCGCGCCCATCTTAGCAAGAACTCCCGGGAATTACCTCGCGCGGACCACCACTGCGAGCAGGTCTTCGTCCGGATCCCCACGCCGGAGCGCGGAATCGACGAGCACGGTCGCGAGCCGCCCACTGGCCGGCGCCACTTCGCGCAGGTGGGCCTCCCAACGAGTGTCGTCGTCGCCACGCAGAGCGCTCGACGCCACGACGAGCAAGGTATCGGGTGGCAGGACGCCAGTGTGACGAGTCGCACCACGCATGCTCGCGCCAGGGTCGCGCGCACCGCCGACAAGTGGGGTCGCGTTCGGTCGCGCGGATTTTCCCGAGCCGAGCGGCAGGCTACCGTCGATCGTGGCGATCGGACCCACGAGAAATGCGCCCGGATGGCCGGCGCATGTGTACTCGACGGTCTCGAGCTCGGCGTCGAGGATCGCGAGGAATGCCGCGACCGGCTGGCCGCCACGGAGCACGCCTTCCGAGCTCGCGCGCAGCGCCGTGATCAGCGCGGTGAGTGTCAGCGGCTCGGGCGGAGCTACGACGATCGCCGCCGAGCTCTCTTCGCTGCGTGCCGGGGTCTCCGGCAGTGCGATCACCGGCTCGCTCTGCGTACGCGGGATGACCGGCTCACTGCGTACGCGCGGGGTGCGCACCAGCGTGGCGGGACGCGTCGGTACGGCGTGGGGTGCAGTCGCCGCGGCGAACGCACCGGTCAG
>JAYVWH010000924.1:0-3238 GCA_043786265.1 Kofleriaceae bacterium
CTTGCGGATATAGGTCGACTTCTCGTCCCACGCGAAGGTATCGCCTGGCGGCACCTGCAGGCTGCGCCAGTCAGCGTCACCCTCGAGCACGTGCGCGTAGCGCGTCTCGTAGTGCTCGCGCTTGATCGCGGTGCGCATGCACTCGGCGACCTCAGCTGGCGACGGCCACACGTCGCGCAGGAACACCGGATTGCCATCGCTGTCGATGCCGAGCGGCTCGGTCTCGAGATCGATGTTCATCGTGCCCGCGATCGCGTACGCGACGACGAGCGGCGGCGACGCGAGGTAGTTCGCACGCACGACCGGGTTCACGCGACCCTCGAAGTTACGGTTGCCCGACAGGACACTCGCGACGACCAGGTTGCCGTCCTTGATCGCGGTGGCGATCGCGTCGTCGACCGGGCCCGAGTTACCGATACACGTCGTGCAGCCGTAGCCCGCGAGATAGAAGCCGAGCTTCTCGAGCGGCTCCATCACGCCGGCCTCGTTGAAGTAGTCGGTCACGACCTGCGAACCGGGCGCGAGCGAGGTCTTCACCCACGGCTTGCTCGTGAGGCCGCGCGCGACGGCTTTACGTGCGAGCAGACCCGCGGCGAGCATGACGCTCGGGTTCGACGTGTTCGTGCAGCTCGTGATCGCGGCGATCACGACGGAGCCATGCTCGAGCTTGAACGTACCGTGGACGGTCGTGACGTCCTTGGTCGTCGCGAGCGAGGCCGGGGTGGCGCCACCATTGGCCCACGCTTCGATCACGGGCGCGTCCGTGGGGGTACCGAGCAGACCACCGACGGCCTTGCGCCACGTGCGCCGCGACGCCTTGAGCGGGACGCGGTCCTGCGGCCGCGCGGGCCCGGCGATCGATGGCTCGACGGTGCCGAGGTCGAGCGACAGCGTATCGGCAAACCGCAGCTTCGCCTTCGGGTCGTGCCACAACAAGTTCTCCTTGGTGTAGCGCTCGACGAGCGCGACGTGGTCGGCGCCGCGGCCGGTGAAGCGGAGGTAGTTGAGCGTCTCGTCGTCGACGGGGAAGAAGCCCATCGTCGCGCCGTACTCGGGTGCCATGTTCGCGATCGTCGCGCGATCGGGCAGGGACAGCGCACCGATTCCCGAGCCGTAGAACTCGACGAACTTGTCGACGACGCCCTTCTGGCGCAGCATCTGCGTGACCGTGAGGACGAGGTCCGTCGCGGTCGCACCTGCGGGTAGCTTGCCGGTCAGCTCGAAGCCGACGACCTCGGGGATCAACATCGCCATCGGCTGGCCGAGCATCACGGCCTCGGCCTCGATGCCACCGACGCCCCAGCCGAACACGCCGAGGCCGTTGACCATCGTCGTGTGCGAATCGGTCCCCACGAGCGAGTCAGGGAACGCCACGCCGTCCTCGGTCCACACGACGCGCGCGAGGTACTCGAGGTTGACCTGGTGACAGATGCCCGTGCCCGGCGGCACGACCTTCATGTTGTTGAACGCTTGCTGGCCCCAGCGGAGGAACAGGTAACGCTCGTGATTGCGTGCGTACTCGAGCTCGACGTTGTGCTTGAACGACAGCGCGGTCGCGTACTCGTCGACCTGCACCGAGTGATCGATCACGAGGTCCGCCGTGCGCAGCGGGTTGATCGAGTTGCCCGGGAGACCGAGCTTGACGAATGCATCGCGCATCGCCGCGAGGTCACACACCGCGGGAACACCGGTGAAGTCCTGCATGAGAACGCGTGCGGGGCGCAGCTGGATCTCGTGCTCTACGCGCTGCTTTGGATTCCATCCGGCGATCGCCTGGATGTCGGCCGCCTGGACGGTCTTGCTGTCCTCGTACCGGAGTGCGTTCTCGAGCAAGATGCGCAGCGAGTACGGCAGCGTCTCGACGTCGCCGACCTTCTGCTTGACGAGCGCGTCGAGCCGGTAGAGGTCGTACTTGGAGCTGCCGACGGCGATCTGCGCTTTACTGCCAAATGTGTTCGTCATCATGAAGCCTTGCGGGAATCTAACAGGAGTCTCGATGTAAGGTGGGGCGTGGAGCTGGTCACCGAACCGAAGGAGGTTGCGGCGGTCGCGGCGGCGCTGGCGAACGCGCCTATGGTGGCGTTCGACCTCGAATTCGTGTCACAGGACCGGTTGATCCCGACGCTGTGCCTGATCCAGGTCGCGTGGTTGGAAAAGGACACTCCGTTGGATGCCGGGGCTGGCCCGATCGTCGCAGCCGAGCCCCAGATTCGACTGATCGATCCGCTCGCGACCGACGCCGCGCCCGTTATCCAGGCGCTCGCCGCGCACCCGCTCGTCATCGCCCACGCCCCCCGCCAGGACCTGGGCCTGCTCGCGACCCGATTCCAGACCTCGATGCCAGGCATCATCGATACCCAGCTGATGGCTGCGTTCTGCGGGATCGGTGAGCAGGTCGGCCTTGCCGCGCTTGGCAATGAGCTGCTGCGGCTGTCGATGTCCAAGGACAATCAATGGACCGACTGGGCGCGCCGCCCGCTATCCGACGCGCAGCTCGCGTACGCCGAGGCCGACGTGCGTCACTTGCCGGCGCTGTACGCCAAGCTCGCCGAGCAGCTCGGGGCGCGAGTGACCTGGGCCCGTGAGGAGAGTAGGGCAGTGCTCGCCGACGCGCTCGCCGCCGCTGCCGTCACGCCCGAGAATGCGTGGGAGAACGTCGGCGGTGCGCGCAGCCTCGCTGGCGACGCTCAGGCCGTCGTGGTCGCGCTTGCAGCGTGGCGCCAGCGCCTCGCGATGGAGCTCGATCGCCCGCTCGGTCAGGTGCTCGGCGACAAGAACCTGATCGAGCTCGCGAGGTTTCGTCCGGACAACGCCGGCGCCGTGCGCGGGCTCAAGGGCCTGTCGCCGCTCGCCAAGACGCGCGCGGATGCGATCGTCGATGTGATCGCGAAGGTGAAACCCGCTGCGGTCCGGTCGGAGCAGCGCACGTGGCGCCCCGCGAGCGTGCGTGCGCAGCGGTGGGCGGAGATGCTGCTCGCGATCGTGCAGGTCGTCGCCGAGGGCACCGGGATCGCGGCGCGCCTCCTCGGCACGCGCTCCGACGCCGAGCACGTCGCGCGCGTCGTCGACGAGCATGGCCTCGACGCGGCGGCGGATCTGCCGGCGTTCTCGACGTGGCGTCGCGACGTTCTCGGTGTGGCCTGGCGCGGTTGGCTCGACGGCACGGTCGCCCTGGTCGCCGACGCGAGCTCTGCCCACGGCGTCCGGCTCGCTCCAAGCCGCTGAGCTTGGGTCGGCT